>JAMCVO010000285.1 GCA_023475715.1 Actinomycetota bacterium | reverse complement strand
TTGCTTTTTGGATAGTAAACTTAATTGATTCCTTAAATGATGTTTATCAGCCCATAAACCACGGAGTAGGAGTATTTTTGAAAGCAGTTAAGTAAATGAATATTTATCCAAAGGTAAGTATTGCAGTGTTTAATTATAATGGATTAGAAGATACAACGAAATGTCTCAAATCTCTTCTGAAAACAGAATATAAAGATTATAAAATTTTAGTTATAGATGATGGTTCAAAAAATGATGAGTTATCCGAGCTTAAGAGAGTGTTTAGTAAGGAGAATATTCATTTTTTCTCTGATGGATTAAACAAAGGTTTTTCTGTCAGGGCAAATGAAATTATTAACTCTGCAAAATCTAAGTATGTCATCCTATTGAATAATGATACTGTAGTTGATCCAAAGTGGCTACAATATTTGATTAATGCTGTTGAAAAAGATAATAAGATTGCTGTTTGTCAATCTAAATTAAAATCAATGAATTTTCCTGACTATTTTGAATATGCGGGTGGTTGTGGAGGATATTTGGATAAGTTGGGTTATCCTTATACTAAAGGCAGAATAATGTTTAGTATTGAGAAGGATGTTGGCCAATATGATCAGGAAGATGAAATATTTTGGGCGTGTGGAGCAGCAATGCTGATTCGAACCTCTGTGGCTTTGAGGATTGGAGGATTTGATGAAAGCCTATTTGCTTATGCAGAGGAGGTTGATTTTTGCTGGCGGATTAAAAAATTAGGATATAAAGTTAAAATTATCCCCCGGTCGATAGTTTTTCACAAAGGAGCCGGCTTTTGGAGTAAAAAACTTGCCAGAAAAACTTATCTTCTGCATCGTAATCATTTTATACTCTTGATCAAGCACTTAGAGATTAAAGAGTTAATTTGGATTTTACCGACCCGGCTGCTATTTGACTTTTTAAGCATTATCTATTATATGAGAGAGGGAACTTATGCTTACGCATTGGCGGTTTTGAAAGCGCATTTTTATATCATCACAAGATTTCTTAAGATATTTAAGAGCAGGTCAACTGGTCGGCCAGTCGAGAGATACCCATTTAGTATAGTTTTCAATTACTTTATTTTGAATAAAGTAATTTATAGCCAAATTATGAATTTAAAAAAGATTAATCTTGAAGTACTAAATTATCGCCGTTTTGTCAGAACTCCACTCCCGAAGCAAGTTTGAGTTCATAAATAGTTCTTTTCAGTCAGATAGATTTTAAGAGATTCCTTCCAAGGATGCATAAAATTTAAGTTTAATAACTTTAAATTATGATTGTCTAATGCAGAGTAATGAGGTCTTTTAGCGACAGTTGTAAAGTTTGTACTTTTGACCCGCGAAAGATGAGGCTTCAATTTTAATAGTGTAAATATTTCCTTAGTTAATTCATACCACGAACATTCTCCTTCTGAGGTAATATGGTATGTCCCAAAGTTTCCTGTCTTTATCAATAAAGCCAACTGGTTAGCTAAATCAAGTGTATATGTAGGGCTGAGTATTTGATCGTCAACTACCTGAATATTTTTATTTTCTTGAGCTAGTTTTATCATTCTTTCAATAAAATTACCTCCTTTTCCTGATGTTCCTGCGACTCCAAATAGTCCAGTGGTCCTAATAATAAAATGTTTTGGGGAACCAAGACGAGTGAAATGTTCACCAGCTAATTTAGAAACTCCATATACATTTATAGGGCCAGGTAAGTCATTTTCTTGATAAGGAGTATGACGGCCGGCATCTAATCCGAATACATAGTCAGTACTTATAAAAACATTAATTATCCCATATTTGGCGCAGTACTCAGAGATTATTTTGGGAGCAATTGCATTTGTAGCAAAAGCTTTTCTAGGATTTAATTCTACTTCATCTACCTTGTGATAAGCCGCAGTATTGATAATAATATTAGGCTGTTGCCCGTCAAATATTTTTAAACAATTCTTACTATCTAAGATATCAATATCTTGATGTGTAAGAGGATAGATATCTATATTTGAGGATTGGCCTAAGACTTTTACAAGGTCAGAACCTAACTGGCCGCCTGCTCCAAGTATAGTTATTTTTAATTTCGGCATCAATTTTTTAAAACTGATTTCATCCAATCTATATTGTAATAAATTGGATTTAAAAAGTCTGTTTTTTTGTTTTTGATAATTTGTTTAACCATTGTTATTACTTCATTATCAATACTCTCTGACGGATAAAACCCTAAGAGTTCTTTTGCTTTCTTACCTTCAACACGGTAAGATCTATCCTTTTTCTTATCTTGCTCAAAGATAATCTCGGTATCTTTTTTTAATTCTCTTGCAATGGCTTTCTGCACTATTAAAGCTAAATCTTTAACTTGAAAGTTATTATTTAAGATATTTATGATTTGCCCGTTAATTTTTTGAGAATTGTTTTCTAGCACAAACATATAAGCTAAAGAGGCATCTTTAATATTTAGTATTGGTCTCCATTGAATACCTTTGCAAAAAACCCTGATCTTTCCTTCTAAAAGCGCACTTTTTATCATGGCGTTAATTACTAAATCGTATCTCATTCTATCTGAATAACCAAAAACTGTACCCTTTCGTAAAATCACAATAGAAAAATTACTATCTTTAAGCTTGAGCAACTCTTGTTCAGCTAAGTGTTTTGATAAAGAATAAGGAGCTTTAGGATAGACTGCGGAATCTTCATTTTTTAACGGACTTTCATTTTCCATACCCATGTCATATATTGAGCAGCTAGAAGCAAATATAAATTTTTTTACGCCTGATCTCTTTGCTTTTTTAGCTAGATCTATAGTCGCTAAATGATTTATTTCAAAGTTGATTTTAGGGTTAAAATCTGCTGTGGGATCATTAGATATTCCCGCCAAATGGATGATAACGGAAAAATTTTTTATCAGATTCAGTGGAAGATCTCTTATATCTGCTTTAACAAAAACAATTTTTTTTTTGATGCGCTCATTAATATTATTACCGAAATAAAATTTATCCAGTATTGTAAGGTCATAGTTTTTATTAATAAGTTTTTCTGCTAAAGCAGTTCCAACATAGCCTAATCCGCCAGTAAGTAATATTTTATCTTTATTTGTTTTCATAATCACATAAATTGGTTTAAGTAAAAGCAGGATCTTTGGAATAATCTTTTAAGCTCATCGCATTTTGGTCCTTTTTTGAGAGTATAGGATTTCTAGCTGGCCAATTAATATTAATATCAGGATCATTCCATTTTATAATACCTTCGGCTTGAGGGGTATAAAACCCCGTTTGTTTATATTGCACCTCAGCGAGATCAGTAAGGGTATAAAAACCATGTGCAAACCCGGGAGGAATATACAGCTGTGTTTTGTTTTCTTCATTTAATTCTATACTAAACCATTTACCTAAAGTAGGAGAAGATATTCTAATATCAACTGCCACATCAAAGATTTTTCCTCTAGTACATCGAATTAATTTGCCCATTGGCGCCTTTTTGTCTTGATAATGCATTCCCCGTAGAACGTTTTTTTTTGATTGAGAATGACCTTCCTGGACAAATTCTAAATTTAGTCCAGCTTCTTGAAAATCTCTTCTATGCCAGGGTTCAATAAAAAACCCCCTCCCATCAGAAAAATAATCGATATCTATTATAAGTAGACCTGGTATCTCCGTTTGTTTAAGTCGGACTTTCATAATTACTTAAATCGTAATTTCCAAGGTAACAAAAAAGCTTCCCAAATACCTTTTTTCGAAATTTTTGATTGACTTTGGCCCGGCGTCCTGTCAGAAATAACAGCAGGGTACTCATAAATTTTGTATCCAGCCTTAAAGATCTTATATTTTAATTCAAGTAAAAAAGCGAATCCTTCTGACTTAAAAGAGTTCAGATCAATTGTTTTTAGAATACTTTTATCAAAAACAAAAAAACCTGAAGTAAGATCTTTTAATGCAAGCCCTAAAATGCAACGGGCATAAAAATTTGAGCAACGGCTTAAAATTATCCTTTTTTTACCCCAATTTTTTGCCACTCCCCCTTTAATATATCTTGAACCGATAACAACTTTATAATCTGATAAGATTTTAACCATTTTGGGAACCAGATTTGGATTATGTGAGAAATCAGCATCCATCATTACTATGGTTTTATAGCGGTTATCCTTGAGAAGCTTTTTGAAGGCGTCTATATACGATCTGCCAAAACCCCCTGTTTTTTCGCCTCAAAAAAAATCAAGTTTAGGAAATTTTTTTTTCAATATGGCCACTTCCTCGGTTGTCTTATCCGGAGAGTTGTCATCAACTACTAGCATAGAAGCTTTAGGTAAAACACCAAAAAAAGCCTTTACTAAAGTTGCGATGGTTGATCTTTCATTATAAGTAGGTACAACAGCTATTAGTTTGGAGTAGGTTGAGCGCATCACTAATTTTTACCATACTTTGTGCTAATTTACTACATATTGAATTTCCACCTGGAAAAGTAGTAAACTTGCTTTATGCCAAAAGGCGCTCAAGTAACAAAATTATCAAACGACAAGATGGAAATTTTTTTCCCGACTTGTAACCTAGAGACTGCAAAAGACGGACGGGGTGGTATTTTTACTTGGGTTCCACAAGATAAACTAGTTGAATTTAATTTATTATATTTTTCTCCCGGAGCGACAAGAGGAAATCATTATCATCCTGAATTTGTAGAATATTCCTTAGTAGTAGATGGATCCGGTATTATGGTATATCGGAATAAATCAGGTAAGGAAAGCATACTTCATATAAGTAAGGGAACTTGTGTTAGACTTCCATCCGGGGTTATCCATGCGATTTATGCTATAACGAATCTGACGGTAGTGGCATTGCTTACAAAACCTTGGGATGATTGCGAGGTTCCCATAGTTAGAGTAGATATATTTGCGGATAAAAGATCAAAGGATTTAGCTCGCAAAAAATCCTCAAAAAGAGAATGATTACGGTGGCCTTATTTGGGGCGGGCGGATTTGTCGGGAAGAGTTTATTTTCGGCTTTATCAAAAACTGGTAAATATCACGTTGTACCCATAACCCGGGAAAATTATTCTTCCAGCATTGGGAAGTTTTATAACATTATAATAAATTCAGCAATGCCGGCCGCAAGGTTTTGGGCGAAGAATAATCCTGCTAAAGACTTCCAGGAATCTGTTCAGAAAACTGCTAACATACTTTATGGATGTACCTTCGACAAATTTGTTCAAATAAGCACGGTTTCAGCTAGGTGTCAACTGGATACTGTCTATGGCAGACATAAACTGGCTACGGAGGATTTATGTAACTATGGTAATAACTTAATTATACGTTTAAGTTCTATGTTTGGGAGCGGATTAAAGAAGGGTGTGTTAATCGACATGCTGAAAGGACAAAAGGTATTTATTGACGGGGAAAGCAGGTACAGCTTCGCAAGTGTTGATTTTGTTGGTAATTACATTGCTTCTCATCTTGATTTAAGGGGGATTGTGGAAGTTGGATCTTTTAATACTGTTAGGATGATTGATATTGCAAATTATTTACATAAAGCAATTGAATTCGAAGGACCGCTCGAAGTACAGGAAATTCAAAATCCGGATAAAGAATTCCCTGATGCTAAAGAACTATTTAAATTTCTTGATACGTTTAAGGAGCAATTATAAATGGATAGCAAAAAAATTAATAAATGTCGTTTCTGTAATAATAGTTCTTTAATTCCCTGTATAGATTTGGGAGATCAATATTTATCTTCTCTTTTTCCATCTGATGTTTCATATCGCGAGAAGCTGCAAAAGCAACCCCTAGATTTGGTTATGTGTGAAAAGCAAGACCAGACTTGTGGGTTATTACAATTGGGCCACTCATTGGATATATCAAAAATGTATGAAGAATATCCATTCACCAGTTCAACAAATTCTTCTATGCCTAAAATTTTGAAGGATGTCCTTGATAGTGCTCTTTTGCATGTAGATGTAAATGAAAGTGATTTAGTACTTGATATCGGTGGAAATGATGGAACACTTCTGTCTTTTTTAAGAGATAAAAAATGTGATCTTTTATGTATTGATGCTGCAAAAAACATAAAACCTGTTTTTAAGTCAAGTAACTTTAATATAGTCAATGATTTCTTTAACGAACGTATCTATAAATCTGCCACAAACAAAAAAGCGAAAATTGTTTTCAGTATAGCTATGTTTTACCATCTATCTGATCCGGTTCAGTTCGCGAAAGACATAGAAGCTTGTTTGGCTGATGATGGTATTTGGGTTATTCAGATGGCTTATCTACCGGCAATGATAAAAACAACCATGTACGATAATATTGTGCATGAACATGTCGGATATTATGCTGCAGACCATTTAAGATGGATTATGGAAAAAGCTAATTTGGAAATCTTTGATGTAATGTTAAATGATGTTTATGGGGGGAGTTTTAGAATATTTATAAAAAAGAAGGGATTTCCCAAATATGCTGTAACCGATCGATACAATAGGATATTGGCAAAGGAAAAAGAAATGAAAATATATGATCAGGAAACTTATGTAAATTTTATGAAACGAATAAAAAAAACACGAGCTGATTTACTTAAGCTATGCAGAAGAATAGAGTCAGAAAGAAAAAAAATCTGGGTTTATGGCGCTTCTACCAAAGGTAATACCATTCTGCAGTACTGCGGGATAACCAATGACCTAATTGACGCTGCGGCGGATTCTAATCCATTCAAATTTGGAAAATACATTATTGGGGCAGATATCCCAATTAAGTCGGAAGATCAAATGCGGGCGGTGAGACCTGATTATTTGTTGGCCTTACCGTATAGCTTTGTTGATGCATTCATGAAACGTGAAAACGATTTAATAAAAAATGGTACTAAATTTATCGTTCCCCTACCAAATGTAAGAATTATCCCCTAAAAATTAACAGAGTACTTATTTGGTTACTATTATCATTTGTGTTTCTGAAAGATTGGGTAAGAATTTGGTTATAAGTTTATTGAAATGCCAAGGTTGAACATGACAAGAAACTTCTTTTAAAACTTTAAAATCGTAGTATTTTAATAGTGAGCGCAACGCTTTTTTCGTAAAACAACGCAAATGGCCAAGAGATTGGCTTACTTTTCTCCCCATAAGATTATAAATAAATTCTTTTCCAAAGATATGACTTTCATCTGATACTTCAGTATCAAATGGTTGAAACCCAAAAAGTAAAAATAGCCTATTCATCCATGATGCAAGATTGGGTGTTGTCAACAGTAATATTCCATCCTCTCTTAGGATAGAATGTACTTCTTTGAAAAAGTTATCTGTATTGTATAAATGCTCTATTATTTCTCCTGCGATAATGACATCAAATAGGTTTCTATCATATGGTACAGGTTTATTAAAATCAACTTTTTTCCAGTGAATGGATGTCTTTTCTTTTTCATTTATTTTAATCGCTTCCTTTGATATATCGCAGCCATAATATATATGTTGAGGAAATTTTGATTGTAAGAAATTTATAAAAGTCCCATCTCCAGAGCCGATATCAAGCACCTTTAACTTTATATTACACGAAAGAATAGGTGATAACTCTTTATACATTTTTTGTGTCCTATCCTCCTGTAAAAAATCCTGTGCCCAGCCTAAGGTGGAAAAATATTTTTCTTTTTTAGAATGTAAAAAAACTGGCCTCATAATACTGAATTACTTATCACTACCGTGACCTTAATTTGCAAATTCAATTACGACCTGTACATTTTATAGCATTTTATCAGGAAAAATATATAATAGAAAAGTGCCTAAAATTTTAAAAAATAATTTTTTTGCCTTTTTCGTATTAGCTCTATTTATATTTATTGTTAGACTGCCCTTTTTAAATGTTCCCTTGGAGCGGGATGAGGGTGGATATTCCTATCTGGGCTGGCTCTGGGTCACCGGAAAGGCAATTCCTTATTTGCAATCCTTTGACCATAAGTTCCCCCCGGTGTTCTTAGTTTATGGTTTGGCGTCCCTTTTAGGTGGTAATAATTTTATCAGTATTAGAATAATGGCTTTAATTTATTTTTTTCTTATAATCATTGTGTTTTATTTCTTTTCTCTTAAGCTAGCAGGTAGGCTGTCTGCTTTTCTGGCAGCGATTCTACTGGTTATTTACTTATCTTCATTGAGGTTGGAAGGCGGTGATTTTAATACTGAGATACTATTTATATTACCTTTACTGATTTCTACCTTTTTAATATGGAAACTAAAAGGATCGGGTCGGATGAATTTTGCACTTGTTTTAACGCTTGGTTTAATATCTTCGCTTGCTAGTCTTTTTAAGCCGGTAGCAATTTTACCAATAGGAGGATTATTTCTTTGGTTATTATCCTTTCAGAGGAAAATAAATATAGCATTCTTAATATCTTTTTTTACAGTTGGTTTTTTATTACCAGTAGCTGCAATCATTATATATTTTAATCACTATCATGCCATACCAAGCTTAATCGAGAATCTGGTTGATTATAATCGAGGATACAATGCAGCAGGTCTGTGGATATTAACTGCGTCAGCAAGTGAGGGCGGGGGAGTTTTAAATATTATAAATTGGTTAAAAACCGTTCCAGACGTGATCGGACCATTCTTAATGTTTTCCTTAGTAACTCTCTACTTGTATAGAAAATCCAAATCCTACTTATGGTGGGTAGGTCTGATTTATATTATTTCTAGCTGGGTGGGTGCAAAACTGGGAGGAACTCGAGAATTTCCACATTACTATATACCAATGGTAGTAGGGTTAAGTTTTTGCTCTCTATTACTTTTTGACAAATTGATTAATACTAAAAAAAGACTTTTACCATAGTTATTACTTTAATTTTGGCAGGATTAGCCATACTTCCCGAAGTTTCAAGTTTAGTCGGTGGCCCTTTGAGCGTATTAAAGGAGGAATTTGGAATATATGGTTATTGGTTTAATGATGCCCCAAAAGTATCTGAATGGATTACAAATAACATAAACAAAAATGATTCATTATTAATATGGGCAAATGAGCCAGAGATTTATTTTTATTCTCAAAGAAAATCTTTGACTGAACATATAAATTTCTATAGCTTTTTCTATCGTCCACCAATAGTCAAAGAAAATTGGATGAAGGAAGTAAAAAATTCTCCCCCGGACTGGATTATTACTTATTGGTATCCTGTCAATGATCCTCCTTCCTATAAAGAGTTAGTTCAGCTATTTCCTGATATGAAGGGCTATAATAAGGTAGCAGAAGTAGGGAGTTATATAATTTTCCATAAGATAAAATGAAATTTGCCGCACAGACTATTTTTTTAGCTATATCACTAATATTAGTTGTGGTGGTTTTTAAAGACCATAAGCTTTTAGCCGGAGCAGAAGAAGGGCTATTCTTTTATAATCCGCAACGGTCTATTGAACTCTATCAGTCGCCTTGGTTTGAAACAGGGACTGGTTACCCGGTAGCAGTTTTTATTCCCAGAATTACTATTTTGGTTATTGCAAATATCTTAACCACTTTAGGAGCTGAAATCTGGGCAATTCAGGGTCTGGTTTTCTTCAGTCTTTTTTTTCTGGGAATGTTATATGTTTACCTTCTAACTAAGGAATTTTTTAAATCAAACGATACAGAACTAGCAGCTATCTTAGCGGGAATATTTTATCTTTTAAATTTGTATTCCTTCAGCCAAATATGGGGAAGGTTCCTTTTTGCTCAAATTTTTACTTTTACATTACTCCCGGTTATTACTTTTTACACCATTAAATTTATTACCAATTATAAACTCCATAATCTAATAATTTTAAATCTCTTTGGGTTGTATTGCTCTTTTGCCTACGGTTCGCCTGCTCAAATAATTACTATTTGGGCACCTTCATTTATATGGCTTTTGTATTTGTTGTATAAATTCCGCTATAACAAAAAATCTATCACCAAATACGTGGTCGGTTTCTTGATAGTATTTATTAGCTGGGTAATAGTCAACTTATGGTGGATTTATCCTTATAAAGCTTTAGTCAACTATACTTTTTCTGGTGTCTCAAATTGGAAAGTAAATTATGACTCATTGATGGGTGTAAGTCAGTATTTTCATACTGATCAGATTTTACTACTTCGTCAGTCATTTCTTTTTGGTGAAGGAGGAAAATATTATGCTTTTTATTCACATCCTTTAACTAACTTATTAAGTGTCTTAATATTATTTTTTACAATTTTTGGATTAATCAAAAGTAAAAAAGAAATGCATTGGCCATATCTATGTTTATTACTTTTTATAGGATGGTTTGTTAGTAAGGGTACAAACCCTCCTTTTGGAGGAGCGTTTTTCTCGTTTCTTTTCTCAGATATTTCTGTTTCTCAAGTTTTAAGAAATTCTTACGAGAAATTTGGCCTGGTTTGGGTATTGGGTTATTCGATTTGTTTTGGTTTAGGAATTCCAAAACTTTTTTCAAAGCTAACAGGAAAAAGCAAATTTTTAGTTGTCTTTTCCTTAATGTTTTTTTTCTCAGGAATATTGGTTTGGCCTTTTTGGTCTGGGGATATATTTGAGACCCATAAGGTAAATGTTCCCAAAACATATCAGCAGATTAATACAATAATTAACCAGGACGGCTCAGATAGCCGAATTTTAGTATTGCCTATACATAAAGGTGACTCTTCTCCTTTAGATTGGGGATATGATGGGGTTGAGCCAAGTGAGTATCTATTCAGTAAGCCGGTAATTAGTAAGAGATTAGAACTAAGTGAAACCTTTAATAATAAATATGATCAGTTAGTTGATTCTTTGTTGCAAGACAAAGACAGTTCTTCTTTATTTAATGAATTAAATATTAAATATATTGTCGTGCGTCATGATTTTAAGTTGGAGCGCAATTTAGTGGATGCTCAAAGATCGGAGGCTACCGTCTCTGCATTGCCGAATATTCGGCACATCAGCAATCAGGGTAAGCTATCCCTTTTCATTTTCGAGGGGAGCCAATCAGGGTATTTTTCAACCGATAATCCGGATGTACAATTAAATTACCAAAAAATATCTCCTACAAAATATATTGTAAATATTAAAAATCCTTCTGGGGATTTCGTGCTCATATTTAAGGAAACTTACAGTGGTGGATGGGAAGCTAGAATTGGCCAGACAGTGTTTAATCATATTAAGGTTTACGATTATGCAAATGGATGGGAGATTAATAAATCCGGCAATTTCCAAATTGAGATTATTTTTAAAGTGTGGCCTAAATTGGCGTTACTGTTTCAGCACACTTAACTCTAAGATACTGTATATAGGTTACCGGAGTTCGGATGTATCAGAGAAATAATTAAGAAATCAATGAAAAAGACTAAGAGGGTTATTAAAATTAAATAAAAGTAGGATTTTTTAAGAATTTTGGTCATTCTTTTGGCAATATAGGATAAATTGGAAACAAAATAAAGTCGGCATAGACATAAGCAAAACT
>JAMCVO010000642.1 GCA_023475715.1 Actinomycetota bacterium | reverse complement strand
ACCTGGTTCCCCTCAATTCTCCAGCACCTTCAAGCATCATGGATACAAGATTCTTCCCTATGTCATGCATATCACCTTCAATAGTTGCTATCAATATCTTTCCCATAGAAATAATATTGGCTTTTGCAATTAAAGGTTTTAAAACCCCCATAGATTTCTTCATTGCATTTGCAGACATTATTACTTCCGGAAGGTACATCTCGTACGCCTTAAATCTCTGCCCTACAACATTCATACCGCCAACCAGGCCTTCCTTTATTATTTCTTCAGGCTTTCTTCCTTCTTTAAGATATTTATTGGTAAGATTTAAGCTTTCGTCTTCATTTCCCTCTATTATTGTTTTCTGCAGATCTCCAAACATTTACAACCTCCGTGTTTCTTTGATTTATTCTTTAATTTTTATTAACTATAAAAAACATTTTTATTAATAGATCCTGAATGAATCCTCCAATTTACTGTCTTTTTTTGCAGCTTCATAAATCTTGTCAAGCTCCTTTTTCTTGTCTGGATCAATCTGGTATGTGTGAGAGGTTATTAATTTTTTCGCTCTGTCTACAGCATACTGCCACATTGATTTCGATCCCATTTCCTGCCACTGTCCGAGGTTCATATGCTCAAAAAGTGTCGGCATCCAGTATTCCTGTCTGAAGAATTGCATCACGCTCTTTTTACCTATAAAGCTTGAGCCAGGCCCTACTTCAGCTATCTCATCGATAAACAGCCTCTCTTCGCTGAACTCCTGTGGCTTCTGTATGTTTTTCACATAATCAACGATTTCTTTTACCATCACAAGCCATTCACCACTATAGAGCTCGCCGCTTGAAAGAAGCCCTGCACACCTGAAAGCTCTTGCTCCCATAAGTGATGCGATTAGAATATGCATTCCTATCTCCGCTGCTGCCTGACCATCTGGTTGTTTTGAATTGGTAAGTGCGGCCTTTGTCATTATCGGTACATTGTAGTATTTGCATAAGGGAATCTGATACAAGGTATGTTCGACATATTCTACCGAACCATAAACAAAGGTTGAATATTTCATATCAAAAGCATCGCCTTCAAAAGCATCATTTGGTGAAATGTAATTAAAAGATTTTTTATTGATAAGATTTAGCATTGTAAGCCCTGCAAGATATTCAAAAACACTCTGCTGTATCGTTCCTATCATCGTTATCGGCGAAGATACCCCTGCAACTGGCATTGTAGCAACCCACATGGGAATACCTTTACCCAAAAGTCTGTATACAATTTCAAGCCCCTTTGCATCAAATGAGCGCGGACTGATCATCCATACGCCAAAAGCAAACCTTTTGCCTGCAACTTTCGCCATTTCATAAACATACATAGCGCATTCATATGAAGGCTTATCCATGTGTTCAAATATATCGTTGCATCTCCTCCTGGAATTTTCATAAGCTACCTTATGCATGAGGATATGCTGAAGGTGTGCGGGTACATCCAGCGGGACAACGGGTGCAGAACCCACCGTATCAAGGGCGTCACCAAGCTTTATAAAGTCAATCAAGTCTTTAGTTTCCGCTTCTTTGATCCTTCCTATATTATTCAGGTCATAACATGCTGTCTGGTGTGCTCCTGCTGAGATTATCCACTCGTCTTTTGCATATTCAGGAAGATCGTACCTTGCTTCCTTCAAAGCATTCATGACAAGTTCCGGTTTGAATTTTATATAATTTCCGCTCCCAACCTTTACTCCACCATAGCTTGAAAGTATATTCACAATCCCGTCGTGAGGGATATTTATCCCGACATTCTCGCAGAGCCATAAGGCATTTTCGTGCATTTTATCTAGTTGCTCTTTGTTGAGTCCACCTGTCATCTTGTATTCATCCAACTTCATCAATTCCCCCTTATATTCAAAACTTTTTCAAATCTCTAATTATATGCAGCCATCAGTTTTGTATCTTTTTTAGCTGTCTCAAGGATCTCATCGAGTTCCTTCTTTTTATCTGCATCAATAATATAGGTGTGTTCTTTTATCAATTTTTTAGCCTTTGCATTGGCGTAATCCCAGAGAGACTTTGAACCCATTTCCTGCCACTGTGCAAGATTAGCATGCCCGAAGAGATCAGGCTGCCAGTATTCTGATCTGAAAAGATCCATTGTGCTTTTCCGCCCGATAAAGCTCTGACCTGCTCCGACTGCTGCTATCTCATCTACCATCAGCCTTTCGTCTGAAAATTCCCTTACTTTTATAAGGTTTTTAATGTATTCCACAATCTCCTTTGCAATGACAACCTGCTCACCGGAATAGGTTTCGCCGCTGGACATCAGACCTGCACATCTGAATATTCTTGCTCCTGCCAGGGCAGCAGCCAGTGTAAATACCGCTATCTCAAATGCGGATTGCGCATCTCCCGGTTCCTTACCGTTTGTCAGAAGTGACTTGATAGACATCGGAAGCCCGAAATATTTGTGGAGGGAAATCTTAAATAATGCTCCCTGGATGTCTTCTGCAGAACCATAAGTAAATGTGGAATATTTCATATCAAAAGGATGAGCGATAAAGCTGTCAATGATCTGTATATAGTTATAGGACTCCGTATTTACAAGATGGAGCATTGCAAGGCAGCCAAGGGTTTCAAACATGCTCTGCGTGATTGCGCCTATCATGGTAATCGGTGCATTTACCCCTGCAATCGGAAGGGTTCCTGCCCACATCGGTACGCCCTTACCAAGAAACCTGTAGACAACTTCCAGCTCTTTTCTGTCAAAAGTCCTGGGACTTATCATATAGAGACCAATGGAAAACCACTTATCCGCAGCTTTTGCCATTTCATATATATAATTAGTGGCTTCTATCGTAGGTTTAGGGTCATGCTCAAACATGTCATTTGCACGAAATCTTGAATACTCATATGCTGTCTTATGCATCAGTATCTCTGCAAGGTATGGAGGGACATCAAGGGGGACCAGGGGCGCTGAACCGACAGTATCAAGTGCATCGCCAAGCTTGATCATGTCTGCAAGGTCAGTAAGAGTTGCTTCCCTTAAAATCCTTGTTTCAAGATCAAATATTTTTGTCTGATGCGCACCTGCTGAAATTACCCAACTGTCCGGACCTTTGGCATATTCCGGCAATGGAAATTTTGCTTTCTTAAAAGCATCCATTACTATATTCGGAGAAAATTTTACCGTTTGCCCTTCAATTGTAACTCCGTTGTAATTTGCAAGGCGGTCCAGGATACCTTCATGAGGAAAATGGATGCCTACATTTTCAACCAGCCATAAGGCCTTTTCCATCATAAGGTCCATCTGTTTTTCAGACAGCCCTCCTTCAAGCTTATACTCTTCAATTTTTGACATTTGTATCCTTCCTACTAAATTCATTTCCGATTATCATTTCTGGTTGTACCTTCCATATTTATGGATTGAATTAATCATTGCCTTATAGTTTTTAAAAGGGATTTCATTGACGGAACTTACAGTACCTGCAATATAACCCCCGTCAATTTTCATATACTCAACAACCTCTTTGACATATTTTCCAGCTTCTTCTTCAGCCCCTCTTATCAAAATATCTGTATCTATTGCACCATAAAGACAAAGCTTCCTACCATATTTCTTCTTTACATATCTGTAATCCATGCCGTTAGCATCTATAGGGAAAAGACACTTACAGCCAAGCTCTATTATCATATCAATGATTTCTTCAGGGTTGCCATCACAGTCAAAAATTATTGGGATTCCTGCGTTAAGTACCGGTTCATATATTTTCTCGGCATATGGTTTATAAAGTTTCTTAAAATGCTCCGGGTTTATCATAAGGCCACTTTTGTATGCAACATCATCCCCTGACATGAAAACATCAAAGCCTAACTTCAGTGCTTCCTTCACATATTTTGTAAAGTAATCTGTGGAAACAGTAAGCATCTCTTCCACAAGTCCAGGATCATCGTAAATTAATGAAAAGAAATCAGATCCATTTAAATTGTGATAATGTGTCAGAAAGAAATTGCCGGTTTGCAAAGTGACTGCTATATCTGTGCCTTTAACTGCATCAATATAATTTTTCAAATAAAACATCCGTTCTTTTATATCTTCATCAGACGGGATTATTACCTTTTTCCAATCTTCCCGATTTTTTATCCTACCGTCGTTAATTATTGCCGGTTTACCATTTTGACCTGTGATCCTGTATGGGACAAATGCATGCTCAAGCATAATAGTGTCCTGACATATTGCATTACACAGATTGATAAAATCTTTTGGATCCATGGGAATGCAAACATCCCCATTAATAATCGCTCTATCGTCTCCCCTGTATGGATCGCCAATTGCAGCACAGGTATTGCCTGCATTATATCCCAGAATAGATTCAACCAGTCTATCATCAATATAATTATCGAAAAGAGGGACTTTATCCGCTTGATGGCCATTCAGTGCAGCAAGAAGCCTTTTCTTATCAGGTTTAAAATCAAAAGTCTCAAATTTCATAATTACTTCCTTTTAATAATTATATTGAAGCATGTTGAGAACAAACTTAACTTTTTATTTTTTAATTTTTAATCTATACTTTATTGAAAGTTTTAGTGTAAATATATGCTTTGCTTATTAAGCTTATTGAACTTATTGATTACTTTATTGACAAATTATAATTATAAATATAGAATTCTTTCAGAAACGTTTCCATTCTAATGGAAACGTTTGCAATAATAAATTTAAAATACTTTGTTTAAAATGTCAAGTAGTAAAAATAAAATAATTCCGGTTAATAATTCAAACAGAGTAACGATCAAGCATATTGCAAAACTTGCTGGTGTTGCACCATCCACTGTATCAAGAGCCCTGTCAAAGGACCCGAAGACAAGCCCTGATACGATAAAGAAAATCAGTGAACTTGCCAGAGATTTAAATTATTATCCCGACTCCCTTGCAAAGGGCTTGCGTGAAAAAAAGACCCATACTGTCGGAATTATTTTAAATGATCTTAATAACCCTTTCTATACCGAAGTTCTAAGCTCTATAGGAGAAGCATTGAATGAAAGAGGTTATTCAATGATTGTAAGCTACTCAAATTATGAAAACGAAAGGGAGAAAAAAAATATACTCTCAATGCTTTCAAAAAGAGTCGATGGAATTATCATCTCCCCAAGTAATGATAAAAGTAAGAACATAGAGTTCCTGATCCAGAATAATATCAATGCTGTTATAATTGACTGCCTGCCAAGATTTGACAATATCAGCTATGTCTACACAGACCATGGTAAAGGAGCAGAAATTGCGCTCGAATATCTTATACAGAACGGGCATAGAGATATCCTGCTATTTTTAGCACCTCATGAAACTGAAACGTCTCTTGCAGGCCAGTTTATCGAGTCTTTTTTTAAGACCCTTAAAAAACACAAGATAAAACATAGGGATGACTTAATCTTGAGAGCCAGGGAATTTTCCATGGATGGAGGCTATGCCGCTTTTAAGAACCTTCTTACAGTCAACGACCAGAATGTCAGTCTGAATTTTACCGGAATAGTGACCCTCGGGGATCTTCTGGCACTGGGAATCTATGCCGTTGCAAACGAGCTGCGGTTTGAGATTCCAGTAAACTACAGTATAATAGGCTATGACAACATCAAAGTCACAAGCGCGCTTTCACCGCCCCTCACTACAATACATCAGCCTAGAAAAAGAATAGGAATTCAGAGCGCCAGGATACTTATTGAAAACATAGAAAATGAAAATAAAAAAGTCATAGAGAAAATTGTTTTTGAACCAAATCTGGTAATCAGAGGTTCTGTCAGAAAAATAAACTAGATTTTAAACAACCGTTTTCCTTGCTTTCTATAAAACATTATTCTTTCAAATAACCGCTAAATTTTTTTCTGAACTTTTCAACTTTTGGCGAAATGATTGCCTGGCAATAAGGCTGATAAGGGTTATTATAAAAATACTCCTGATGATAGTTTTCAGCCTTATAGAATGTCTGAAGCGGTTTGATTTCTGTCACAAGAGGATCCGTATATATTTTAGAGTCTTCGATCTCCTTGATAACACGTGATGCTATTTGCTCCTGCCGGGGTGAATTGTAAAGAATTATTGACCTGTACTGGGTACCTGTGTCATTTCCCTGTCGGTTAAGGGTTGTAGGGTCATGCACTGTAAAAAAAATACGCAGCAGTATCTCATAGCTTATCTTATCAGGGTCAAATTCAATTTTTATAACTTCAGCATGTCCTGTATTTCCACTGCAAACCTCTCTGTAATCCGGATCTGGCTTATCACCTCCGGAGTAACCTGATTCGACTTTTAGGACACCTTTTAATTGGGAAAAAACCGCTTCAAGACACCAGAAACACCCACCTCCAAGAACCGCTGTCTCGGTTTTGATGTTTTCATTTTTTTCTTCAAAGCGGCTGATTTCATTATTTTTCATCCCGACTTCCGCACTTTTTGGCAAAATTATATCAGTACAAATCTAATTTAAGCACAAAAATAACTATAAGATTTCAAAATGCCAATGTAGTGCCTTAATTAAAATATTACTTTACATTTTAATATTAATATTGTAAACTTTATGCTATGTATGTAAGCCAGGATTAGCAAGTGCAACAATGATAAATACTATCAATGATATGACTCCTATAAATAAGAGAAGTGACCTGTTTTTATTTTTTTCATATTTATATTCTTTATCAGAAAATTTCAGCCATTCTTCCCTTTCATATCTCCAATGAGCAATGACATTATCCCCGGAAGTAATTCTTTTAAACTTTTTGGCAAGTTGAAAATAAATTATGACAATAATAAGGCTTGAAATGGCAAGAAAAAAGGATATCAGACTTACAGCAAACCCGCCATCCATCCCTTCAAGACCGATTATTGAGGGTAAAAATATCAGTATGATAAAATCAAATAAAAGCACAGCAAAAATTATTGCAACAGTTTTGGGTTTGTTTTTAATAATTTGCCGATTGAAACTTTCCATTTCTTCACGACTGAAAAAGTCACATTTTAATAAATAATCAAAAAAATTATATCATAATTGAGATTTTTAAAGACATTTTTAAGTAAATTATAATAATTGGATTATGTCGCAAAATCAAATGAAAAGGCTAAGGTTGACCTTTCTTATTCCTTATATTAAATTCATTTTCTGGTAAAATAGTTTTTATGTATTCATAAAAAGGAGGGTCTTATATGTTATATTTTTCTTCAGGAAAGAAACATAAAAAATTATTGGTTTTAAAATTAACTATTTCAGTTTTTTTGATAATTTTGTTTTTAGTATTTTCACTAACTTCCTGCACTGCAGTTTCTAAAATAATCAAAGCTGCGCTTGCGGCAAGTTCAGAAAGCAGCAGCGCCGATAAAAAGGCAAGCGGCGAGGACGGCAATTCTAACGAGCAAACCCAAAAATCAGAGGTTGAAGACAGCGAAAGTACAGAGTCAGCAAACCCTGATGCAAGTGACAGCGGTAACTTAAGATTGGTTTATACGGAAATTACTTCAGATTCCAACTCAAATCATTTTGAACATAGAGTTGAAAATATTTATTCTGTATCTGCAGATGGTTCAGATAAAGAACTTATTTTCAGTGATATAGATGAAAAATATGACTTGGGTCCGGTTTTTAGCATTTCCCCGGATGGGATGAAAATAGCTTGCAAGTTTGTTGAAGGCGGAAGAGGTGCATACAGCGCATTAGCAGTAATAGATATCCCAAGCAAAAGCATTAAGCTTCTGGAAGAATTCGACTATACCGACCAGGAAGAATATATAAATATTGTTGATATTTACGGCAAACCTATATGGACAAGCGACAGCAGATTTCTTATATACGAAAGGGTTAAAGATCAGTATGGTTCAAACACAAGAGATGCAGGAATATATAAGGTTGATGTTCAAACAGGGCAAAGATCTGAGATCCAGCTTGATGTAATAGGTGCTTCGCTCCGATCCACTTTAATGTTAGCTCCGGCTTTCTTATATGATGACGAGAAAAAAATCGGAGCAATATTCCACCCTTACTACCCTGTTGAAGAAGACGGAGAGACTACAGGTTTTTATACAACAAATGAGGGACTGTCTTCTATTGATATCGAAAGCGGAAAAGTCGAAGATCTATTTTCTAAGTCCGTATTTGGGGGAAAAGAAGGCGCCCCTGAAATTTTTTCAAGTTTTGACAATTTCTTTTATCTTCCAGGGATTGAAAAAATGATTTTTCAACTGCTGGGAGATTTTGAAGAAGATGGAGATTTATGGATTTCTGATATTTCTGCTTCAAATCCTGCAAGGCTTACAAAAGATAATAATTTAAGAGAGCAGCAGCCATCTGTCTATGGTGCCGATAGCTCAAATCCGCTGATTGTATATGTAGGCTCAAAAAGATATGGGACTATTTCAAGCCAGATACCGAGCGGTGACATTTTTTTAATTGATTCTAAAGGGAAACAGCAAAAGAAATTAACCAGTTATGATGTTGGTCCTTTCAAACCGGTATTTTCACCGGACGGAAAGCAAATTGGATTTTTAAGAGCAATTTATGATGAAAACTTTGAATATATTATGCAGTACCAGGTAGAATCTGTTGATATTGAAAGCGAAAATGTCTCTATCGCTGCATCAGGCGGATATTTAGACTTGGTCGGCTGGATTACAAAATAAGATATAGGATTCTTTCCAGGTTGGCAGATTGCAGCAGATACAGCAAAGCCGCAGGCGTCTCTGCAAAAATTTAAAACTATAGTTTGTAGGACATTACATATTCTGAAGAAAATCCTGCTGACCTGGTTAGAAAATAATATCTGACAATTTTCTTTTCCCTAAATCCTATTCTCTCATATAAGGCTTTAGCCTTCGGGTTTGTGTTAACTACTTCAAGGATAACTTCCTTAAAACCCTCATTTTTTGCAAATTCGAAGACCTTGTTTATTAGCAGTGTTCCAATACCCTGGCTTCTAATAGATTTGTCCACAGCAATAGAATCTATTCTTAAGACATCATCTTTAATCTTTGGTGATGCTAGCTTGCAAATCCTGTAAATGAAATAACTTCGTAAAGGATTAAAATATTTCCTAATATCCCCGTATTTGAGGTCAAGAAAGGTTTTATTTTTATAATGCAGGCCAATTAAACCTACAATATTTCCGTTCAGCAAAGCATAAAACACATGGTCATTCTTCAAAGAGTTGCTGTATATTGAAATTGCCTTCTCTTTGGATTTTATTAAAGCTCTTATTTTTCTCTCAAAAGCATCATAAAAGATTTCAATTGCACGGATGCGCTGGTTTTTGCTTATACTTTCAGTAATTTCAATATTTATTTCTTGCATTTATTTATACTTTCAGTAAATTTCGATATTCTATTTTTTACATTTTTATGAATAAGATCGAATATATTGAGATCTTATTCTCTCTTGACAAACTAGGGTAATATTCTGGATGAAAGCTGCAGCATGCCTAAGCCTATAATTACAAACATCAGATGAAGAACCGCAATGTAAATTAAAAATATGTAGGCTACTCTTAAAAAACTTTCTATCGGCAGCAATGTAAGTGTCCTGTTGCTAACTTCTGAAACCTTATCCAGTTTTGCTGATATTAAAATAAAATCCTGGCTTAGTTTATCAACATCTTGGATGTTGACATCAAGGGAATCCACAGTATTTAAAATCTGGCTTGAAAGCTCAGCAAGGGTATCTCCTATATCCTTAAAATAAGTCGAAGTTTCTGCAAGAGGCTTATAGCCAAATATTTCAAAATTTACATCTTCTGAAATTTGATGAAATGCTGTTCCAGCCTGATCAGACAATAACGATGCGTTTGAAAGAGATTTCTTGGTTTCAATAAGTGTTTTGGTTACGTTTTTAGTTGTTGATGAAACATCGGTAACCGTGGCTGAAATTGAGCTGAAACCGGCAACAACAGTTTCATTTATTTCAGGTAAAGTATTCATACCCTTAAGATATTTGCTGGCGATTGGAATTCCCGCAATAGATCCGGTCATACCAACTATGCCAAAAAGCACAAGAATAAACGCAAAAATTTTTAATCTTAATTTTTTCATTTTACACCTGCTTTTTTAAATTGATTGGATAGTCCCCACATCTGGATAAGCCTCTTTACTTGGATAAGATCCTTAGATCTGATAAGTCCGGAAATCCAATATTACCTTTTTTAATAAAAAATCTAATATAAAACCGCATCTAGGAAAGCTTTTGTTCTGGAGTGTCTGGGATTCTCAAAAAGTACTGACGCTATCCCCTCCTCCACTATTTGCCCTTCATCCATAAATATTACATGTGAACCAACCTCTTTGGCAAAACCCATTTCATGGGTTACAACAAGCATCGTCATACCGCTTTTTGCAAGATCTTTCATTACATCAAGCACTTCTTTTACGAGCTCGGGGTCCAATGCGGAAGTTACTTCATCAAAAAGCATGGCATCCGGATTCATCGCAAGCGCTCTTGCAATTGCTACTCTCTGCTTCTGTCCACCTGATAATTGATTAGGATAAGCTTCAATTTTGTCCTTTAGACCAACTCTGGTAAGAAGATCTATACCAATTTTTTTTGCCTGTTCCGGTTTCATCTTAAGAACTTTAAGAAGCGCAATAGTAACATTGCCAAGCACATTCATGTGGGGGAAAAGATTAAAGCTCTGGAATACCATACCAATACGCTGTCTAACTTTGTTTTTGTCAACTTTTTTGGAAGTTATTTCCAGATCCTCAAGAAAAATCTTGCCGGAGGTAGGTTCTTCGAGTAGATTTATAGATCTCAGTAATGTGCTTTTGCCGGAACCGCTGGGTCCTATTATTACCCAGACCTCACCCTTTTTTATTTCAAGATTTACACCTTTGAGCACGTGCAGGTGACCGAACTTTTTATGTAAATCTACAATCTTTATCAAATCATGCCTCACTTTTCTTGAGTTTCTTCTCCATGTAGCTGACATACCTGGTAAGCGGGAGTGTAATTATAAGATAAATTATAGCGGCTGCTGTCAGTGACGAAGGGTTCATTTTCCAGGTCATCATTTCTTTAGCTGTTCTCATAAGTTCCGCTATTGCAATTACAGACAGCAATGATGAATCCTTGATAAGGGCAACAAACTCATTGGTCAGAGGAGGCAGAACTCTTTTTATAGTCTGTGGAATTACAACATACCTCATTGCCTGCATGTAAGACATGCCAAGCGATCGCGCTGCTTCTGTTTGTCCCTTATCTATGGATTCAATCCCTGCCCTGAAAATTTCTGATACATAAGCACCGCTGTTTACTGATAATGCAACAATTCCTGCAACAATTGCAGGAAGATTAATACCCAGATAAGGAAGAGCGTAATAAACAAAAATAATCTGCATTAAAAGAGGTGTGCCTCTGAATAAGTCAACATACACAACTGCAAGCTGGCTTAAAACCTTGATTCTTG
>JAMCVO010000543.1 GCA_023475715.1 Actinomycetota bacterium | reverse complement strand
AAATAGCACCCGGTAAAATACAGGTTGGCGACAGATTATGTTTGATAAATTCAGAATTTATGTTTGATCCATCTCCACAGGAGGTACTTGGCTCATTGCTGCCGCAATATATTTATACAACTATTTATGGTGTTCTCCTTGAAGCAACTGCAAGCGAAACCGGAGCAAGAATGACAGCAATGAAAAGCGCAAGCGATAATGCTGAAGATATGATAAAAGATCTTGTAAAGCTATACCACAGGGCAAGACAGCAGCAGATAACCATGGAAATTACTGAAATAGTTTCCGGAGCACAGGCTTTAAGTGTTGCAGATTAAATGACTGAATAATGGGTAATAATAAATTAACATTAAAAAATTAAATGGAGGAGTTTTTTAAAATATGGCAAAAGATAATCCAAGCGGCGATATAAATAAAAATGTAAATAAGGGAAGAATAGTAAGTATAAGAGGTCCTGTGCTTGATGTTGAATTTCCACCGGGCAAGCTTCCGGATATTTATACGTCCCTGGAAATAACCAGACCAAAAGAGAAAATGCTGTATTATAATAATAAAGTGGTTTTAGAAGTCCAGCAATCCATAGGCGCAAACCAGGTAAGAGCAGTAGCCATGTCATCAACGGAAGGCTTAGAGAGAGGAATGGAAGTTATTGATACCGGAAAACCTATAGAGGTTCCTGTTGGCATAGAAACACTTGGCAGACTTTTTAACGTTCTTGGAGAACCAATTGATTTGGTGGGCGAAGAAGTTAAAACAAAAATGAAAATGCCTATACACAGAGAAGCTCCAGATATTGCAGACATAGAGCCGACAACGGAGCTTTTTGAAACAGGGGTAAAGGTTATTGATTTGCTGTGTCCTTTCGTAAGAGGCGGTAAAATTGGTATGTTCGGCGGAGCCGGAGTAGGAAAGACCGTAATTATAATGGAGCTTATTCATAATATAGCTACCGAACATGGCGGTTTTTCAGTTTTTTCAGGTGTTGGAGAGAGAACCAGGGAAGGAAATGATCTCTGGCTTTCTATGAAGCAATCAGGTGTGCTTGACAAGACCGCTCTGGTTTTTGGCCAGATGAACGAACCACCCGGAGCAAGGCTCAGAGTCGGACTATCAGGGCTTACGATGGCAGAGTATTTCAGGGATTTTGAAGGCAAGGACCTGCTGCTTTTTATTGATAATATATTCAAGATTTGTTCAGGCCGGACAGGAAGTTTCTACCCTTCTGGGAAGGATGCCATCTGCAGTTGGTTACCAGCCTACATTGTCTACTGAAATGGGTGATTTGCAGGAAAGAATTACATCAACAAAAAAAGGCTCAATAACTTCGGTTCAGGCAATTTATGTGCCTGCCGATGATCTGACAGACCCTGCACCTGCAACTACATTTACGCACCTGGATTCTACTGTTGTGCTCTCAAGACAAATATCCGACCGCGGCATTTATCCTGCTGTTGATCCGCTGGATTCTTCTTCACGAATTCTTGACCCTCAATTTGTTGGTGATGAGCATTATATGGTGGCAAGAAGATTACAGGAAATACTTCAAAGAAATAAGGAGCTTCAGGATATCATAGCAATTCTTGGTATTGATGAGCTTTCCGAGGAAGATAAGTCTACGGTTCAACGAGCAAGAAAAATTGAAAGGTTTCTATCACAACCGTTTTCTGTTGCTACACAATTTACCGGAAGAGAGGGCAGGTATGTAAGAGTTGAGGATACAGTAAAGGGATTTAAAGCAATATGCGAAGGAAAATATGATAATCTGCCGGAGCAGGCATTTTATATGGCTGGAACAATTGAAGAGGTGGAAGAACGGGCAAAAAAGATGGGTTCGTCATAACCATATGATAGGCAATTATGACAGGCGGTAGCAAGTTAAAATAATTTAATCTCATGGAAGTTAAAGGCACTGAAGAAAAGAATAAAATTAAGGTCACAATTGTAACACCCGAAGAAAAGGTTTTTGACGGATGGGTTGATTTTATAAGTATTCCCGGGCAAAGTGGCAGCCTGGGAGTTTTTCCCAGACACATTCCTATTATTGCGCAACTAAAAATTGGAATTGTGAAGTTAGTTAATGCAAAAGAAACGATATTTATAGGTGTATGCAGGGGTTTTTTTGAGTTCATAAATAATAAAGCTAATATTTTGACAGAACGGGCTATCAGGACAACTCAGGAAAATATGGTAAAAACAGTTGAGGAACTCAAGCAGAAACATAATATCACACAGGAGATTACTGAAGAAACCAGAAAAGTAATCCAGGCAATGGCTTCGTTAAAATCTTTAGAGAAATAATATAAGTAGTACCTGTTATTTTACGATATCCATCAATTAAGATTATAAAATTAATCAATATATGTAATCTTATCAGTCTGCATTGTTGCTTTGCTGTCTTGTTTATTTTTTGTTTCATTTGTTATAATATCTTTTACTCTTTATAACGGGCTAAAATCAAGTTGAGTAATAAAAAAACAGCAATATCATGAAAAAATATATTATCAAGGGCGGCAAAACCCTTTCGGGCAACGTAAAGATTAGCGGCGCAAAGAACTCTGCACTTAAGTTGATGGCTGCATCAATTCTTGCAAATTCAAAAGTCACTCTCCAAAACGTGCCGGATATCGAAGATGTTATTACAATGGCAGAAGTTTTAAAAACTTTAAATGCTAAAGTTGTTTTTGAACCTCAAAAGAACAGCCTTGAAATAGACCCTTTATCAATAAACAGTTTTGAAGCTCCTTATGAGCTTGTAAGGAAGATGCGTGCATCAGTGCTTGTTGCAGGACCGCTGCTAAGTAAATTCGGCAGGGTTAAAATTGCAATTCCCGGTGGCTGCAATATTGGCGCAAGGCAGATAGATCTTCATCTTAAGGGTTTTGAAAATCTTGGAGCTGAAAACTATGTTGAGCATGGTTATATAAATTGTGCTGTCAGTGATGTTAAAATGACTTCAATGTCAATTCTTAATTCAGTTGAAGTTATCAATAATGGTGACAGGCTGAAAGGTGCCGTTATAAATCTGGATTTTCCTTCGAGGGGCGCAACAGAAAATTTAATGATGGCTGCTTGCATGGCAAAAGGCAAAACACTCATAAACAATGCTGCTCGTGAAACAGAAATAGTAGATCTTGCTAACTTTCTTATCTCTATGGGAGCGCAGATTGATGGAACCGGTACTGATTGCATAGAAATAAATGGTGTAAAGGCACTCAAAGGAACAGAATACAGAATTATGCCGGATAGTATTGAGGCAGGTACATTTATTGTAGCAGCGAGCCTTTGCGGCGATGAGGTAGTAATAGAAGATGCTATCTGGAAAAATATTGAAATATTCTGCCTGAAATTAAAAGAAATTGGTATAGATATTGAAAGCAGGAGTGATAATACTATAGTTGTAAAAAGATCTGCTAATACATTAAACCCTGTTTATATCAGCACCCTGCCGTATCCAGGTTTCCCAACGGATCTGCAGCCAGTCATTGCAGTGCTTCTTTCGGTAATCCCTGGGATTTCTATAATTACTGAAAATGTTTTTGAAAACAGATTTATGTATGTGGATGAATTAAACAGGATGGGTGCTAATATAAAAATAGATGGTCACCATGCAGTAATAAAAGGTGTTAATAATTTATCGGGGGCCCCTGTCAAGGCTTTTGATCTCAGAGCAGGGGCAGCAATGGTTCTTGCAGGACTTGCGGCAGATGGCATAACAGAAGTAAGTGATATCCACCATATTCAGAGAGGATATGAAAATTTTGAATCGAAGCTGAAAGGTTTGGGAGCTGATATCAGTCTGATTATTTAAAATGTTTGCAAAAAGAACATTTCGAATTTATTTTTAATTTTGTTTTTGTGGAAGTTTTAAAATAATGCATATATTTAAAAGGAAAAAACGGGACAAAGTTTCAGAATATGAATCTGATTCAAAAGTTTTAGACAGTAATATCAAAACCAGTATCAAGAAGAAAACCAAATTTGGCAATCTGCCAAGATATGCCAGAGTTCTGATAATAGTATTCTCAGCTATAATTGCTGTCAGTGGTTCGGCAGCAGGATATTTTTTCTACTATGTTAATTCTACCAACAAAACTTTGAATTCTGCAACATCTTCTGAGATCCAGAGCATACTTGCACCAATAAGTACACCTCAGTCACCGGTAACTATCCTTATTCTGGGAAGAGATACAAGAGATAGTGAAAATGAAATTGGCAGGGCTGATACCATTATGGTTTTACATTTAAACCCTGGTGAAAAAAGAGCAGCCCTTTTGTCAATTCCAAGGGATACCCTTGTTGATATTCCAGGCTATGGAAAGGATAAAATCAATGCCGCATATGCTTTTGGCGGTGAAGAACTGATGATAAAAACTGTTTCAAACTTTTTAAACGCCAGCATTAATCATTATGTAACAATTGATTTTGATGGTTTTATCAAATTGATAGATGAATTAGGTGGTGTTGATATTGTTGTAGACAGGCCTTTAATAGATCCTAAAAGCGGTGCAAGTTTTTCACCCGGAAACCACCATTTTACAGGAGAGCAGGCACTGGCTTACACCAGAAGCAGGTCTACAGAGCTTGGTGATATTGGAAGAATCCAAAGACAGCAGCATATATTCAGGGAGCTGTTCAATCAAAAATTAAATCTGAACACTATTTCCAAAATCCCATATTATTTTAACATACTGGTTGAAAACACCCACACAGATCTCGATCTTATGACAATTCTCTCCTACGCAAAAGTAGCCATTTCCTTCAATTCTCAAAATATAAGTGTTGCTATTATTCCATCTCGCCCCGACTGGATTGATAATGGCACAAAGAGTGTTCAGATTCCTGATGAAGAAGAATCTAAGGCAATGTGGGAAAGAATAATATTGGGACAGCCAATAAGTATGTATGGGCTTGAATATAGCAATATCGAAAATATTCCGGAATCCATGGGTGAAAATGAATTATATTATGGCAAGTTAAAGATCAAAAACACCGGATCAGTTGACTGGAACAGGGGAGGGGAAAACCCATTTTACCTAAGTTATCACTGGCTTGATTTTGAAACAAAAAAAGCTGTTGTATTTGATGGTGAAAGAACTTATTTGCCTTATGACTCTGTAAAACCAGGTCAGGAAGCAGAGTTTGATATAAAAATCTTATCACCCCAGCAAAAGGGAAATTATATTTTACAAATTGATATGGTTCATGAAGGTAAAACATGGTTTTCCTACCAGGGAATTCCACCGCTTGAAAAGTATGTTGCTGTAAATGTATTGTACGCAGCACAGTATAATGATAACGGGACAACTCCAAACGAAGTCTTGCCAGGCCAGAAATTTGAAACCAAAGTCACTGTTACAAATACAGGTTACCTGCTTTGGAGCAATTCAGGCCAAAAAAGAGTTGACCTGGGAGTTCACTGGTATAATAGAGATACGAGAGAAGTTGTTATATATGATAAAGACAGCGGTGAGCTGCCAAATAATATAGATCACAATGAGAATGGAACTGTTAAAATGCTTATAACTGCTCCCGATAAGCCAGGAAGATATGTGCTTGCTTATGACCTGGTTCATGAAACAGTAGCATGGTTTTCCCAGAAAGGTGTCATACCGCTTGAGATAGATATAAACGTCGGTGTGACATTAGATAAGACAATCGCTAAAAAAACTTCGGTAATGATTTATAATGGCTGCGGCATCAAAGGTTCTGCTACCGATTTTCAGAATTATATTAAGAAATATGAATTTAAAGTAAAGGGCATTGCCAATGCCGAAAACTATAATTTTGAAAAAACAAAGATAATATATAAAAGCGGCAAACAGCAAAATGCTGAGCAACTCGCTCTGATCTTAAACAGTTACGAGGTTGAACAATATAGCAGCAAGTGGAGCAATTATTATTCAACAGCAGATGTGATTGTAATTATTGGCAAGGACTACAAAGAAAATATACAACAGTAGGCAAAATACCTTAAATTCTGTGCTATAATTGGCATATGAAAAGAAGCTCAGCATTTAAAATAACAGGACTTTTAATATTTGACATAGCTATAATTTTTTCTTCTTTTATTGTTTCCTTTTTTCTGCGCGGAGTAATAAATATAAGCATAAGCGGGACCATATTTTCCCAGTATTCAAATTATATCGGAACCTATGTCCTGATAATAATCCTTGTAAAGATTATAATGTTTGTTTTTTTTCGGGATGTACCGAAGAGTCTGGAAATACGCGTCATTCAAGGACATGATTGCTATTGTCGAAGCAGTTACGTTATCTATTATAGTAATGGGCGTAATTTTTTATGTATTGAGCCAGCCTGTTAATTGGTTCGGCCGTTCCTTTGTGCTTCCGTATTTTCCCAGAAGTATTTTAATCATTGACTACCTGATAACTTTGCTGCTAATGATAATTTCGCGATTTTCCGAAAGGTTTTTCAATGAACTCAGGTTTGGTAAAAGAGGCATCAGAAAAAAGAGAGTCCTGATTGTCGGTGCCGGTGATGCTGGTGAAATGATTGTAAGGGAAATGATAAGACAGCGAAACAGCGAATATATACCCGTTGGATTTTTAGATGATGACAGAATGAAATTAAACAATCATATCCACGGCATAAAAGTCCTGGGACCTTTATCCAGCCTGGAAGATAATATACAAAAATTTGCAATAGATGAAATTCTTGTTGCAATGCCTTCGGCGCCAGGAATGGTTCGAAAGGAAATAACACTTAGAGCTAAAGGAGCAGGTGTAATTTGCAAAACATCCCCGAGCCTTTACGAAGTAATTGATGGCAAAGTTTACCTTGACCAGATTAGAGACATCGGGGTCGAAGACATTTTGGGCAGGGAACCGATAAAAGTTAAAATCCCGGAGCTGGCTTCAGAATTTAAAGATAATATAATTTTGGTTACAGGTGCAGGCGGCTCAATAGGTTCAGAAATCTGCAGGCAGCTATTAAGGTTTGGGCCTTCAAAACTTATAATCATTGACCACTCTGAAAATAATTTGTTTTTAATTGAAGAAGAGCTTAAAAATAAGCTTAATTTTAACTCACTGATTCCTATAGTTGCCGATATTAGAGAAAAAAAGTTAATGAGCTCTGTGTTCAAAAGATACCATCCTTCAATAGTTTTTCATACTGCCGCATATAAGCATGTACCCCTAATGCAATTAAATCCGGAAGCTGCAATCCGGAATAATTATCTTGGCACCAAGATTCTTGCAAAAACTGCCATAGAAACAAAAGTAAAAAGGTTTGTAATGCTTTCAACGGATAAGGCTGTAAAACCAAAAAACGTGATGGGAATTTCAAAGCTGCTTGCAGAAAAATATCTTCAGTCCATATCAAATGAAAATAGTACAAAATTTATGATTGTAAGATTTGGCAATGTTCTGGAAAGCCACGGTAGTGTTGTAAATATTTTTAAGGAACAGATAAACTCGGGCGGACCCGTTAAAGTAACTCACCCAAAAATGAACAGATATCTTATGACTATCCCTGAAGCCAGCCAGCTTGCCATACAGGCGTGCATTATGGGAAGCGGTGGAGAGGTTTATGTTCTAAATATGGGAGAACCAATAAGTATCCTGGACCTTGCTACGAATATGATCAAGTTGTATGGCATGGAGCCGCACATAGATATTGAAATTATATATACCGGTCCAAGAGAAGGTGAAAAAATAACCGAAGAGATAATAAACGAAGACGAAGTTCTTACTGAAAGCAGGTTCAAACATATTTTTGAAGCAAAGGATAATGGGTCTTTTAATAAGGAAGAGCTTTCCAACATTTTATTCAGTATTGAAAAAGAAATAGAAACTTATGACTATAGAAACCTGTTTAAAGACCTAAAACGGCTGATACCTGATTTTAATGAAAAAGAAATGTGGTTTATGCTATGATCCGTAAGTTTCTAAAAAGGTCTTTTGATATATCTGCTGCGATCATTCTGATAATAATATTTCTGCCACTCTGGATTATAATATCGCTTCTTATCAAAATTGATTCCCCTGGCAGTGTTTTTTTTCTGCAAAAAAGAGTTGGACTGAACAGCCAATGCTTTAACATTATTAAGTTCAGGTCAATGAGAGAAGGTACGGCAGACCTTCCTGCCGAAGAACTCAAAGACCGTGAAAAAAGGGTTACAAGGGTTGGAAAGTTTTTACGCAGATTCAGTATTGATGAATTCCCCCAGCTTTTTAACATTTTAAAAGGTGATATGAGTTTTGCAGGTCCAAGACCTTCTCACTTGGGCCAGGTGGAGCAAATAAGGCTCAGAAAAGAAATAGGCACCGACAAAGTGCGGCCGGGGTTGACGGGGCTGGCACAGGTAAATGGAAGAGACGGCATAACAATTCCCGAGAAAGCGGAATTTGACAGAATATATGTGTATGAATATAAAACTTTTATGGATTTTAAAATTTTTCTAAAGACTATAAAAGTGGTGCTGACCTTTAAAGGCGGTAATTAATCCTGGAACTTTTGGCCGATTAAAACCAATTAATTTTTTAACTTCAAATATATTAAACTAACATAAGTCTTAAATGATGAGGGATAATAATAAAAAAATAATACAAATATTACTTTTGCTTTTTCTGATATATTCTATATTGGTTCTTATGGGATTTACAGGTTGCAAAGAACAAGTATTAACTATGCAATCCCCTGTAAATAAATCGATCCAAAGCACGGGCAGCCAGACTTCAATCAGTGGAAATACAGCTAATGAAACCGCTGCTAACAAAAGCACAGCAGAATCAGATGGTAAGGCAGTTACTTCTTCAATAACACATACACCAGAAGACAAGATCTTGTTCAGCTTCACTGTTGCGGGTGATAACAGGCCTGCAAATAACGAGCTTCCTCAGCCTGATGTTTTTCGGGAAATCTTAAATTCAATAAAACATGAAAATCCTTCTTTCTTTGTAAATACGGGCGATATTATAATGGGAAATACCCAGAATCCATCAATTCTTGAAAGGCAATTCTCAGGCTATATCCATGCAACCAGCATACTTGCTCTGCCTATGTACATATCTCCCGGAAATCATGATGTTGCCAATAGTGTTTCCAGGAAGCTTTTTGAAAAGTTTTTCCTCGATTCCGGGTCAGAATTTTTTTATAGTTTTAAATTTGAGGGTATAAATTTCATAATATTGAATGCCTATGAACCTGGCAACTGGGGTGCATTAAAGGGACAAGAGCTTTTGTGGCTCGAGAGCACACTTACTAAAATGAAGGAAGAAGAAGTATTTGTTTTTATTCATCCCCCAGTATACTCAGTTTTAAATCCTGACTGTATCACAGATGGTTCCAAACATGTGGCTTTTTCCAGCAAGAAAAATCAGGATTATATCAGGGAACTTTTTAAAACGTTTAAGGTTGACGGAGTTTTTAATGGCCACGAACATCTTTTTAACAAGCAAAATATTGATGGTACCGAATATATTATTACGGGAGGCGGCGGAGCTTCTCTGTATGTTTCAAAAGAAAAAGGAGGCTTTTACCATTTCTTGCGTATTGATGTGAAAAAAGAAAGCTGGATCTGCAACGTTTTAGACAGTCATGGGAACTTGTTAGAGCAGGAAGAAATATCATTCAACTAGGAAGTAAGCAAACTCTGCAAAAATATTCGGAATAAAAAAGCCTGGAATTTCTTTTTTACCGAAACCGCTGAATCTTTCGGAAATTATTTTAATTTTTTCTTTGGCGCAAAGTTCCTTGAAATCTTTAATTGTAAAAAGGTGAATGTTCGGAGTATTATACCATTCATAAGGAAGCAGTTTGGTTTTTGGCATTCTGCCTAATAACATAATGTAGAGTCTTATTTTCATGTAAGCAAAATTTGGAAAACTCACTATGACTTTATTGCCAATTTCAAGGCATTTTTTCAAAGTTATATCGGGATTGTTCATAATCTGTATAATGTCGTGAGCAATAACATAATCGAAAGATTTTTTAGGATAGTCTGAAAGGTCTTTATTTATATCTCCCTGGATGACTGATAAACCCTGAGAAATAGCCTGAAAAACTTTTTCCTCATCAATATCAATACCAAAACCGCGAGTCTTTTTTTCAACACCAAGGATTTTTAAAATTTCGCCTCCGCCACTGCCAAGAACCAGTATTTTACTTCCTTCTTTAACCCAATCTTTTATAATACCAAGTTTTTTCAATTATTTTACTCTCCGGATGCTGTCCCAACTGATGATAAAAATCCAGTAAATAGTTTTTTCAGTCTTTCATCTTCAATTAAAAAAGAATCATGTCCATACTCGGATTCGAAATTGGTATAGGTAGTTTCTACACCGTTTATTTTTAAAGCCTTAACTATTTGCATGGACTGCTCTTTTGGATAAAGCCAGTCAGATGTGAAAGATATAACCAGACATTTTGCCTTGATATTTTGAAATGCTTCCGAAAGATTGTTGTAGCCTTCTGTTATATCAAAATCATCAATTGCTTTGCTGATATAAAGATAAGAATTTGCATCGAATCTCTTAATGAAACTTTCACCCTGGTGTTGCAGATAGTTTTCAACCTCAAATTCGCTGATGAAGTTAGAGAGTGGGCTGTTGGCAGCTTTAATAGATTCTCTTCCGAATTTCTTGTGCATTGATATTTCGCTTAAGTATGTTATATGGCCAATCATCCTGGCGATTGAAAGTCCAGTCTTCGGTATTTGTCTGCCATAGTAATTTCCATTGTTCCAGTTAGGGTCAGAAATTATGGCAAACCTGCCGACGCTGTTAAAAGCAATTGCCTGGGCGGTATGGGTTGGAGAAGTTGCTATAAGCAGTGCACTCCGGGTGGTGTCAGGGTAGGTGACAAGCCACTGAAGTGCTTGCATGCCACCCATGGAACCACCGCCAATGCAGAATAATCTTTCGATTCCCAAATGCTCCAGCAATTTTTTCTGGGGTACGAGCATGTCTTTGATTGAAATAACCGGAAATGTCAGACCAAAAGGTTTTCCTGTCTGAGGATTTATTGAAGAAGGCCCGGTGGAACCTTTACAACCTCCAATGACATTTGCGCAAATAACAAAAAACTTCTTGGTATCAAAAGGTTTGCCAGGTCCAATCATCATATCCCACCAGCCTGGTTTAGCGTCATCCGGGCTATTGTAGCCTGCTGCATGAGAATCCCCCGACAGTGCATGGAATACCAGAATTGCATTGCTTTTTTTGCTGTTAAGCTCGCCATAAGTTTCATATGCAGTAGTTATAGGGCCCAATTTTATACCATTTGACAGAATAAGCTCATTTGGCTTTTCTGCAAAATTGAAAAATTTTGTTTTTACAAGTCCTACGCTATTATCGCGATTTGGTTTCGATTTTTCGCTCATTAAAGTTTAATATTTCCATATTTTTTATAAACAATCAACTATTTTAATAATCGGATATCAACCTTAATAATTTATTATTTCAAATATTTTGAAAAAGCCAGGTAGACAGATATCTTTCACCACTATCGGGAAGTATTGCTACAATTATTTTATCCTTGCTGTCTTTTCTTTTAGCCACCTGAAGTGCTGCCCAA
>JAMCVO010000273.1 GCA_023475715.1 Actinomycetota bacterium | reverse complement strand
AGTACTGCAGCCCCTGATTTTCTCAAAGTATCATTTAAAAGTATCACACATAATATTGAAATATCCAATCTAAACACAGGATATTAATACAGGATATTAATATTCTCAATTGTTGCTAGCTTATTAGTGTTTCATAAGAAAATCAAGAGCTAAAGCAGGGAGTTTGGGCAGGGTTCGAATCCTCTCTCCCCAGCCACTTTAATAAGAACTATATTATTTATTTTTTTCAACCAGCTCGTTCATAATATCCATCTGAATTTTTTGTATTTCCAAAAGTCTTTGCCACTGGTCTGTCAATAAGTTATCAATTCTCTCATTTAGATTTCTTATTTCAAGTTCAGCTTTAAGATTTACAAGATAATCATTTCTGGCTCTTATCCTGTCTTTTGTCTCCATTCTATTCTGGCTCATCATAATAACTGGAGCTTGTATGGCAGCTAAGCAGGAAAGTATCAAATTTAAAAGTATAAAAGGATAGGGGTCAAAATTTCTATTAAATAAATTTATCGAATTAATTATTACCCATATTACTAAAAGTATAAAAAAAATTATTATAAACCGCCAGCTTCCACCAAAAGATGCAAGTTTATCTGATAGTCTCTCTCCGAAAGTTAACTGTTTATCGAATTCAACATTGATATTTTGTGCAATTGTTTCCTGTTCCTTTAAACTTGCCAATACTTTATTCTCTAAATTAGTCAGCTCGCCTTTTTCTTTTTTCAACACTTCTTCAACATATTGTATCCTCATTTTTTTAATGTCAGCTTTACAGATGTAGCCCTCTTTTGAGCACTCGGGAAATTTCTCTTTTATAAATTCTAATAATGAGGTATCTATTATTTCTAAAGGAATAAGTTCTGCTTTTCTCTTATGTTCTTTACATACCTGACATATTTGTTTATTTTCTACGTTTACCATTTTTTTCTCCTTCAAAAATTTTTTATGAACAATATTTTAATATTACAGAAGTTAGATATGGTTAAATTTGACTATAGCTTATTTAACTTTATTTGATTTTACACTGTTATTAAAAGCTATTTCAATTCTATTTAAAATAAATTTTCAAAAAAAAATAAAAGTCAATATTGATTTTAAAATTTTTATAATTATAATATCGCTAATGTAGTTAAAGTTTTGTTAATATATTATTCAAATAATGTAAATTTACATTATTATGTACATTATTGAATATATGTTTATCAAAACTTTTTAATTGCAAATTTATTATGGAAAGAAGGTGACAATTAATGATTAAAATGAAAAAGTTAAATTTGGTTCTAGCTGTTATTATGATATCAATAGTTGTTTTAACTAATACAAAAATATAAATTTAAAAAAAAGATTTTAAATCTTTGGTTCAAAGACAATTTATTTTGAAAAATACTGAATTATTCAGCAAGAACTAATTAAAAATGATATTATTTAAAAGTAATATGAAAAGTGAAATAGGATGAAATAGGATAACTAATATTTAAGAAAGAGGGAGAAATGAAGAAAAACAAACTGCTTATAATTTTAGCTCTGACAGCAGCAATAATTTTAATCTCTTTACCTGCATTTACCGGATGTGGTAAAGTTGCACAATTTTCAGATCCAATTACTGAAAATATTTTAATATCAATGAATAAAGCTGATTATGCCGGCTTTTCAAAGGATTTTGATGAAACAATGAAAGCTGAGCTAACTGAAGCTGCTTTTCCTGATCTTTTAGCCCAGGTAAACGGAGTAATTGGTAATTATAAAGAAGGTTCTAAAAAAATAGTTGGAGTTAGCATTAAAAATGATTTAACCACAGCAACTTATACGGCAGATTTTGAAAAAGCTGAAGATGTTAGCGTCGAAGTTACCTTTAAGAAAATAAACGACCAAATGAAGGTTGTTGGTTTGTGGTTTAAATAATTATTTTTTTTGAAGCTCGTCTTGTGGAATGGCATCCCAGAAAAACTGCAACCGGCATGGTGGCCATATGGCATGGTGCAAACTCGATATTGCATGCAAGAGCAGTAGTATTTCCGCCTATGCCCTGGGGACCGATTCCTGTCTCATTTACCAGACCCAGTATCTTTTCTTCAAGACCGGCATACCTTGGATCGCAGTTTCGATAATTTAAATTTCTAAAACTTGCTTTTCTGGCAAGCCTTGGAACTTCCGAAGCCGTCGCGCCAATACCTATTCCTACAATTACTGGCGGGCAGCATTTTGTGACATTTCCCTTTATAACCTCAAGAACCTTATTAATTATCTGTTCCTGACCTTCAGACGGGTTCAGCATGAAAAGGTAGGAGCAATTTTCGCTTCCGCCGCCTTTTAAATTCACTTCAATTTTTATTCCTTCAATTGAAGAAAAGCTTACATTGATAATTGCAGGGATATTGCTTAAAGTATTTTTTCTTTCAAAGAGAGGGTCGCTTACAATGGATTTGCGCAGGAAACAGTCATTGTAAACTTCCGAAACCGTATTATTTATTGCTTCCGCAAAATCATTCTCCAGGCAGATATGCGGACCTATTTCCAGATCTATATAAACAGTCCCGCAGTCCTGGCATAACGGAAGCTTCTGGATTCGGGCAACCTTTTCGTTTTCAAGCATGTAATCAAGCATTCTTGAAGCAACAGGATTTGTTTCTCTCTCCCGTGCTGCCTTAATTGCCTGTATAATATCATCCGGGAGATAAAAGCTTGCCTCAACCAGAAGATTTTTGATCTGGTTTTTTAGATTTGTAATTTTTATATTTTTCATCTTTTCCGGGGCAATCCCCATTGATACAAAGATCCCATGGTTTTCTGCCTTTTGTTATTATCCTTATCACTGGATAATCACAGTGTTTGCATTTGTCTTTTGTGGGAAGGATCATACCAAGCTGTGGAAGCGAAAAAGTCCTGGTGCATTTTGGATAAGCACTGCAGCCTATAAATCTTTTCTTTGATTTTCTTGAAACTCTTACTATCAGATTCCCATCACAATCTTTTTCAAGGCACTTTCCTATTATAAAATCTTCCTTCACAGCTTTCTTGATTTCCTGGGAAATATCCGCTTTTACATTTTTAAGATTGACCATTACATCTTTGAGCATTTTTCTTGATTTTTCTACAACTTCATCCCTGGTCTCATCCCCTCTTGCTATCCCATCCATATCCATTTCAAGCTCTGAAGTCATATCCGGTGAAGAAATTTTTTCGGCATACTTTTTTAATATTTTTACAACAGCAACTGCTTTTTCTGAAGGCACAAGCGGATTGCCTCTGATATATCCTCTGCTGATGAGTGTTTGAATTATGGTATGCCTCGTAGCTTTAGTGCCTAGCCCCAGCTCTTCCATTTTTTCCACAAGCTTGCCCTGAGTATATCTTGCAGGAGGTTTTGTTTCCTTATCAAGCATTTCTCTGTCAATGATTTTCAATTTCTGACCGGGCACAAGATTTGGAATATAGACGTCTTCATGCTTGTAGTAAGGATAATGCCTGATCCAGTTTTCCTTTATAATATTTGAACCATTTGCAACAAATATTTCCCCGCTCACATTTATATTTGCAGTTATACTCTTTATTTGACCAGGCGGAAGCAAGGTGCACAAAAATCTTCTTACGATCAGCTCATACAATTTCCATTCGTCGCTGCTTAAGTTCTGGCTATTTGCTGCAAATGTTGGATAAATGGGAGGATGGTCCGTGGTCCTTTTTTTACCTCGCGAGGGAGTAATTTTGCTTTGTTTTAACACATCACTGCAGGCATCGCTAAAGTTTTTGGAAACCTTGAGCATACTTGTAATTTCTTTAAGATTTATCGATGCAGGATAAACAGTATTATCTGTTCTTGGATAGCTGATATAACCATTAATATATAAATTTTCTGCTATATTTATAGTTTTTGCGGCAGTAAATCCAATTGAGTTTGCACTGACTATTAGAGTTGTCGTATTAAAAGGTATTGGTGGCGCTATGCTCCTTATGCTTTCATTTACATCTATAACTTCACCCTCACCGGCAATTTTTGAAAAAGCTTTCGATGCTTCTTCAACCTTTAAAAATCTTTTCTTTTTATGAGTTGCTTCAAATTCCTCACCTTTATCCGTTTTAAGCTTTATATTGACAACCCAATAAGGGGTTGGAACAAATTCTCCGATTTCAATTTCCCTGTCAACAATAAGAGTCAGAGTGGGAGATTGAACTCTGCCAACGGAGAGGAAATTTTCCTTAACCTGATATGAAGCCAGTGAGATAAATCGAGTCAGCACTGCACCCCAGATTAAATCAATGTCCTGTCTTGCTCTTCCGGCAAAAGCAAGGTTTAAATCGAGTTTTTCAAGCTTTGCAAAAGCACTGTCAATATCTGAATTGGTTATTGCAGAAAACTTGGCTCTTTTTGCATTTAACAGACTGTTTTTTTCAATCGCAACCTGCCATGCATCATAACCAATAAGCTCGCCCTCTCTGTCGAAGTCGGTAGCAATAATTAATTCGCTGGCATCGCCTGCGACTTTTTTTAAAGCCTGAACAATTTTCTTATGTATGGGAGTTTTTTCGATTTCGGCATCAATTAAATCCACCGGATCCACCTTGAACCAGTTTGAATATTCCTTTGGAAAATCGACTTTAAGAATATGACCCTTCAATCCTATTACAGCACATTCGTCTTTACCGAATTTCATATAATATACCGGCACTCCATAAACTTTTTCTTCCTTTTGCCCGTTATCCGATAATATGGCAGCAATTCTTTTTGCCGCTATTTCTTTTTCACTAATAACTAACTTCAATTAATTTACCCCTATCCGTACCTATGCCAATGCCCTATATAAAAATATACTGGAAATGATATTTTATTTATATGTTTTTTTCCTATATAATTTAAACCTATCTTTGAAATTTAAACAATTTTTATATGAAAAAGAATATAAGCTTAATAGACAATATTGTAAAGCTAAAAACAAAAAAAGATGCCATAATACTTTCGCATAATTATCAGATAGATGAAATTCAGGATATTGCAGATTTTGTAGGTGATTCCCTTCAGCTTAGCATAAAAGCCTCAAAGGTAAAAAACAGGATTATTGTTTTTTGCGGGGTACATTTTATGGCAGAAACTGCAAAAATTATTTCTCCAGAAAAGAAAGTCCTGCTGCCGGATAAAAACAGTGGATGCCCGATGGCTGACATGATAACTGATAAGCAGCTCGCAAATTTAAAAAAGGAGCATCCTGGCGCTGTAGTTGTATGTTACGTGAATACTTCGGCCCGGGTAAAAGCATTAAGTGATATCTGCTGTACATCCTCAAATGCTGTAAAAGTAGTTAATTCAATTCCGCCGGACAAGCAAATTATCTTTATCCCTGATAAATACCTGGGAAGCTATGTTCAAAGCCAGACCGGCAGAACAATGATACTCTGGAATGGATTTTGTCCTACCCATGCCAAGATCAATGTTGAAACAATTATTGCTCTTAAAAAGGAACACCCTGACGCTATTGTGCTCGTACATCCTGAATGCACTCCCGATGTAATAGCAATAGCAGACGCGGTAGCAAGCACAGGCGGCATGCTGTCTTTTGCAGAACAATCAACAAAAAAAGAATTTATTATCGGAACGGAAATTGGCCTGATATACAGGTTAAAAAAAGAAAATCCTGACAAAGTTTTCTATCCGGCATCAAGTCGTGCGATATGCCCCAATATGAAACTCACAAATCTTGAAAAATTACTGTGGGCTCTGGAAGAGGAGCGATTCGAGATAAAGCTGCCGCAAGATATTATTGATAAGGCTCGCATGGCAATTGATAATATGTTAGCCTTAAGTTAATGTTATTACAGATTACGTAGGTAACAGTCATTTTAACAATTAATTAATAAATATTTAAGCATATGCAGAAACGATACCTGATTGATTTATCCCAAAGCCAGAAGACTTATGATTGCAGCGACTGCATAGTTATTGGCAGCGGTATTGCAGGGCTTTCAACAGCAATCAGGGTTTCAAGACATACCAAAGTAAAGGTTTTGACCAAGAGTTCACTTTCAGAATCAACAACATGGTATGCCCAGGGTGGTATTGCAGCAGCAATTAAAAAACCTGATAAGTGGAAAAATCATTATGAAGATACTATGAAAGCCGGGCAGGGACTTTGTGACAGCAAGGCAGTAAGAATTTTAGTCAAGTATGCTCCGAAAATGATTGAAGACCTGATAGAGCTTGGCATCACTTTTGATATTTCAGATGGAGAGATAGGCCTCACTATTGAGGGAGGACACAGCTATCCAAGAATACTTCATGCAGGCGGAGATGCTACGGGTGAGGAAATCGAAAAGAAGCTTGTAAGGTACTCCAAGAATTTCGGGCAAATTGAATTCTACCCTGAATACCTCGTGCTTGACATAATAACTGCTGATGACATCTGCCTTGGGGTGATAGCAGTAAACCTTGCTACATCTGCCATAGAAATACATCCTGCAAAAAATATTATTATTGCAAGCGGGGGTATTGGTCAGCTCTTCGAGCTTACCACAAATCCATCGATATCGACCGGGGATGGGATTGCAATGGCTTACAGGGCTGGCGCTTCCATAAAAGATATTGAGTTTATGCAATTTCATCCTACTGTATTTAAAACCAATGAAGGCAGACTTTATCTGATTACCGAAGCTTTAAGAGGTGAAGGAGCTTACCTCAGAGACAGTTTTGGTAATAGGTTCATGGTAGGTAAACACCCGAGAGCAGAACTTGCTCCAAGAGATATTGTTGTCAAGGAAATGATTAAAGTGATGAAAGATCAGAATATTAAATTTGTTCATCTTGACGCCACGCATTTGCCTGAAAATATGCTTAAAGTCCGTTTCCCCAATATAGTTGCAAAATTGAAAGAAAATGGACTCATATTGAGCAAAGACCTGATTAAAGTTTTCCCGGCAGCACATTATTTAAATGGTGGAATCAAAACTGACCTGAAAGGCCATACTGATATTAAAGGACTGTATGCCTGCGGGGAAACTGCAGCGACCGGTGCGCATGGAGCAAACAGGCTGGCAAGTAATTCCCTTATTGAGGGTCTGGTATATGGATGGGAAATTTCGAAAGATATCATAAAAAAACTTAAGTCAGTCAGCTTGCCTGCAGAACAGAGATTACTAAAAAAACTTGATAGCATCCTTACAGACAAAAAGGAATTCAAAGCAGAGACAAAATTGAAAGTGAATGATAATAAACTAAATAAGGATTTAGAAAAAACAACCTTTCAATTCAGACATTTGATGAGTGAAAAAGTCGGGATACTCAGAGACGATAAAAGTCTTGCGGAAGCTCTAGCCTTTATTAATAAAAATATTAAAAATAGCATGCTTTTCAATAATTCTGACAAAAAAGCTGTTGAACTTGTAAATATGCTTACTGTCGGTTATCTGATTGCTACCTCTGCCAGGTTAAGAAAAGAAAGCAGGGGTACACATCAGAGAAATGACTACTTTAGAAAAGATGACAAAAATTGGAAGAAGCATATTATTTTAAAGCATGATAACATATCCTTTGAACCGGTAGAATAATTATCAAACTTTATGACTATATTTAGCCTTTATATCAAATTTAGCTGCTGGGCTAAAAATAATAAGAAGTTAGAATGAATATAGCTGATAAAATAAATAAATATGAAATAATTGGCCTGATAAAAACTGCAATAAATGAAGACCTTGGAAGTTATGGTGATATAACGTCCAAATTCCTGATACCGGATGACAGCAAATCCTCGGCGTATATAATTTGCAAGGAACAAAATGGTGCCGTGCTTTCAGGTATAGACATGGGCAGGTATATAAGTGAAGAACTTGGCAGTAGTATTGAATTCAATAAAATCAAAAATGACTCTGAGGACTTAAACTACTTTGACAAGATTTGCACAATGAGCGGTTCTACACAGATTTTATTGATTATGGAAAGAACATATCTTAACTTTTTACAACATATGTCCGGTATTGCAACTTATACAAAAAAATTCTCATCAATTGCTTCAAAATATAATGTCAAAATAGCCGATACCCGTAAAACTAAACCGGGACTTCGAAAAATTGAAAAATATGCCGTTCGTTGCGGTGGAGGCTTTAATCACAGGTTCGGACTGTTTGACGGAATATTAATTAAGGATAATCATATTTTTGCTGCGGGTGGTGTACAAAATGCTGTCGATAAAATTAGAAATAAAGTCCCGCATCAGTTAAAAATAGAAGTAGAAGTAAAGGATTGGAAAGAACTTGACGAAGCAATTAAGTCCAATGCTGATATAATTATGCTTGATAATATGGAGCTTTCCATGATAAAAGAATCGGTAGGAATAATCAGGAAAAGCCTTGGAAACAGATGCAAGATTGAAGTTTCAGGAGGGATGAGTCTTGCCAGCCTGGAAGAAATTTGTAAAACAGGAATCGATATAATATCTGCAGGTGTAATTACTCATTCAGCCCCTGCAATAGATTTTTCACTTGAGTTTGAATAGGAGAAATATTGTGAGGACAGATTTGTGAGGACAGATTTTTGAGTAAGACTACCTAAGCCTAAGTTTTCTTTTTATTTCAGGTATTTTTTCAATAGCAGCTTTCCTGCCGCTTTCAATTATTTCTTTACCCTTTGAAAAATCAAAAAAACCAAAATCTCCAATTTTGGGTTCGATTACTATGTGAGCATTCTGAAGGTAGCTTTTAACTATCTGAGTATGCATCATACACATGCTTTTATCCAGGATCGCCTGTATGGAAAGCTTTTTACTTTCAAAATTTTTATGTATGCCAGACTTTGTATCATAGTATTTATTATCAGATTTTGCGCTCTCGAAAACTATCGATGACGCTATTATGAAATTAACATCCAGGCTTTTTAGAGCATCTGTCGGGAGTGGTTCCAGGACTCCTCCATCAACAAGCATTGCATCCGGCAGATAGACCGGCGGAAAAACTCCGGGAACCGCTATTGAAGCTCTTACCGCTTCTGTTAAAGATCCGGAGTTAAAAACAATTTTTTTGTTGTTCAGTATATCTACGGCAACGCAGCAAAAGTCTTTCTTGCAATCTGCAAAAGTCTTATCCCCAAGAAATTTTTTAAGAACTTCGCCAACCTTACGTTCATTGACTATCCCTGTCCTGGAAAGCGAAAATAATGAAAACATCATAAAGTTTCTCCAGTCGGTAGAAGTTACAAATGATTCCATTTCCTTCAAATCGAAATCTGTGCAATAAATAGCACCGATTACTGCACCCATGCTGCAGCCGCTCACAGCACTTATTTCAACACCAATATCTTCCAGTACTTGCAAGACACCAATATGAGAAAGCCCGCGTGCGGCTCCTCCGCTCAGAGCAATTCCAATTTTTCTTTTACCAAACATAATTACCTAATTTAAAATACCTATTTAGAAATTGAAAAAAATTTAAATTTATTTACAAAATATATGAATTATTCAATATTTTTTTCGTTTAACCTATATAAAATAAAAAACCAATACTGTTCCTCCCCTCGTGCTGAAAATAATTATTTTTTCTCAACCTTTTTGTATTCTTCATAAGAATTAAAATTTTATTACCTGTATGCTATTACTTAAAGTATACCATAATTGTGATTTCTTACCTACAATGTACCGCGTGAGAAGGAATGTCATTTACTTGACAAGCACGGATTATGTGTTATACTTTTTTCAAAATTAAAAGCACAAAGTTTGTGCTTAAAAGGAAGAACAATGGCGTTCTACCGTTTCTAATTATGGGCGGAGGGCGCTTTTTTATTTTATCACCATGCCCATTAAATATGCATAAAAAAAATTTTAGTATGCTAGACAAACCTTATGAAGAACAGATAAAAGCCTTAACCAAAATAAGCAAAACCATAGCTTCTGATATTTATTTAGAAGATATTCTTCGTCTAATAGTTACTGTAACCGCAGAAATGATGGGTTCAAATATTTGTTCGTTAATGCTTATCAATGAACAGAATAAAGAACTTGTGATTAAAGCTACGCAGAGTATTAGCGAGGAGTATAACAAGAAGCCTCCTTTAAAGCTCGGCGAAGGGATAGCTGGAAAGGCAGCAAAAGAAAATAAACCTGTAGTGATTAAAGATGTTAATAAGGAGAAGGAATATATACACAAAGATATTGCCAAGAAAGAGGGCCTATGTTCACTTTTATGCGTTCCCTTAGCAGCAAAAGGAAAGGTTATAGGAGTGATCAATTGCTATACTTCTACGCCACACGATTTTACAGAAACAGAGATTAATATTCTAACCACTATAGCCAATCAAGCAGCTGTGGCTATTGAAAACGCAGAGCTTATGGTAAAGAGTAAGGTAATTCAAGAAGAATTAGAAATTCGTAAAAGAATCGAACGCGCCAAAGGAGTCCTGATGAAAGAACAAGGCTTGACAGAAGAGGAGGCATATTTAAAGATTCGCAGCTACAGCATGGGTAACCGTAAAACTATGCGCGAGGTTGCCGAGGCAATTATTTTGGCATCATATATGAAAAAGATAACATAGATGAAAAGATTGTAAATCATAAGTATAACCAAAGAAGAAGGAGGAATAAGAAATGAATTTGCAAAGACCAAATGCAAATGATGCAACCGGGACGTTTAACCGTTCTAAAAATGTAGTTCCGGGTTCAGGTATCTGTTCCCGTTGTATTGATGGGTGTAAGGGCAATTGTGAGGTGTTTAAAGCAGCTTTTAGGAGTCGAGAGGTAATTTATCCGGGCAAATTCGGTGAAATCACAGCAGGCGCAGACAAGGATTATCCGGTGGATTATTCACATCTTAATATCCAAGGGTATGCTTTAGGGGCAAAAGGGTTGCCTGGTGAAGCTAAGGGTAATCCGGATAATACAAAATTTCCTGATGTAAATACCGAGACAGAATACGGCTGGAATTCCAAAGTAAAAATGAAGATCCCCCTTTTTACAGGCGCATTAGGTTCAACAGATATTGCTAGAATAAACTGGGAACATTTTGCAATCGGGGCGGCAATATCTGGCATCACGCTGGTTTGCGGTGAGAATGTATGTGGTATCGATCCCAAGCTTGAGCTGGACAGTAAAAGTAAAATCAAGAGCGCACCGGATATGGATAGGCGCATCGAAATTTATAAAAGATTCCATGAAGGCTATGGTGAGATATTAGTACAGATGAATGTGGAGGATACACGTTTAGGCGTGGCCGAGTATATAAGAAAAAAACACAACCTGGAGGCCATAGAACTGAAGTGGGGGCAAGGTGCAAAGTGTATTGGCGGAGAGATAAAGGTAAGAAGTTTAGATAGAGCTCTTGAACTGCAAAAACGCGGCTACATCGTTACCCCGGATCCATCCTTGCATGCAACTCAAGAGGCCTTTAGAGACGGCGCGATTAAGGAATTTGAACGTCATTCCCGTTTAGGATTTGTATCTGAGGAGGGTTTTTTAGCTGAGGTTAAGCGTTTAAGAGATCTGGGTTTTAAACGTGTTACACTCAAAACCGGAGCCTACTCAATGCAGGAACTTGCCATGGCTATCAGATATTCTGCAGTGGCTAAAATAGACCTCTTAACCATTGATGGTGCTATGGGCGGAACAGGTATGAGCCCATGGAGGATGATGGAAGAATGGGGTATACCTACTTTTTATCTGGAGGCACTTACTTATGAATTCTGTCAGAGATTAACTAAAAAAGTAGTGCGCCTTCCTGATATAGCCATAGCAGGCGGTTTTTCCACTGAAGACCATGTTTTTAAGGTTATTGCAATGGGTGCGCCATTTGTTAAAGCAGTCTGTATGGGTAGGGCGCTGATGATAC
>JAMCVO010000501.1:5166-12148 GCA_023475715.1 Actinomycetota bacterium | reverse complement strand
ACTTGTGCTCACAGATGGCACAAAAGGAATGAGTGGAGCGGTTGCAAAGGCAGAGGAACTGGTGGCTGAAACTAAAAACAGTTTTATGCCACAACAATTTAACAATCCTGCAAATCCTGAAATGAATATATCGACTTTTCCGTCAGTATCATTAAGTATTTCCATTGCCGTTGTTTTCCTGTGGATTTCAGGATTTGCAGGATTGTTAAATTGTTGTGGCATAAAACTGTTTTTAGTTTCAGCCACCAGTTCCTCTGCCTTTGCAACCGCTCCACTCATTCCTTTTGTGCCATCTGTGAGCACAAGTTCTGCACCCAGAATTTTTAACAGCTGCCTTCGTTCAATGCTCATTGTTTCGGGCATTGTCAGAATCAGCTTATAACCCTTTGCTGCTGCAACAAACGCTAAAGATATCCCAGTATTACCGCTTGTGGGTTCAATAATTACTGTATCTTTATTAATTTTTCCTTCTTTTTCAGCAGCTTCTATCATAGCGATACCTATCCTGTCCTTTACGCTTGAATAAGGATTAAAGGACTCCAGTTTGACAAGTATAGTGTTAGGATTTTTATTTAATTTATTAATTTTTACCAGAGGCGTATTGCCAATTGTTTTTGTTATATCTTCATAAATTTTTGACATTTGCTCTCCTTATACTTGATTTAACCATATCATATATTTTAAATCTTTTTATAAATTTTCCTGTATTATTTTTGGGATTTTTTTAATGCCTGTTCAATATCAGCGATAATATCGTCAATATGCTCAATCCCTATTGAAAGTCTTATAAAATCGGGAGTTACACCTGTTGCAAGCTGCTCTTCTTCAGATAACTGCTGATGAGTTGTTGTTGCCGGATGAATTGCCAGAGTTTTAGCATCACCGACATTTGCAAGATGGGACGTAAGTTCAAGTGAATTAATGAACTTCCTCCCGGCTTCAACCCCTCCTTTAATTCCAAATCCTAAGATTGCGCCTGCACCTTTAGGCAGATATTTTTTTGCTCTTTCTTTTTCAGGGCTTGAATCAAGTCCGGGATAATTGGCCCAGCTAACCAGCGGGCTTGATTCAAGATATTTTGCCACTGCAAGAGCATTCTCACTGTGTCTTATCATTCTTAAAGGAAGCGTTTCAAGACCCTGAAGGAACAGAAATGAATTGAAAGGTGAGAGTGCCGGACCGAGGTCTCTTAGCAATATTACCCTTGCTTTAATGATGTATGCGATGTTTCCGAAAGGTGCAAGAGCTTTTACAAATTCCAGGCCATGATATGATGGATCCGGATCTGCTATAAGAGGAAATTTTCCATTTGTCCAATCAAATTTGCCGGAATCTACAATTAAGCCACCTATGGATGATGGATGTTCCATGTCCGCCAATAAATTTTGTAGCGGAATAAACAGTGATATCAACCCCAAAGTCAAAAGGTTTTAAGAGATAGGGTGATACAGTATTGTCAAGGATTAAGGGAATTCCATTTTCATGGGCTATCTTTGACAAAGTCTCAAGGTCTGCAATATCAAGTTTGGGATTACCTATAGATTCAGCATAGATTGCTTTGGTCTTATTATTGATGGCTTTCTTAAATGCTTCGGGATCATTTGACTTTACAAAGTTTACTTTTATTCCCATCCTGGCAAGAGTGTAATGAAATAAATTATAAGTGCCGCCGTAAAGGTTATCTGCAGAAACTATCTCGTCACCTGATTGTGCAATATTTAAAATAGAAATAGTTTCAGCTGCCTGGCCGCTGGCTACAGCAAGTGCTCCAACGCCTCCATCCAGCGCTACAAGTCTTTTCTCAAGCACATCCGTAGTTGGGTTCATGATCCTTGTATAAATGTTGCCGAATTCCTTCAGTGCAAACAGATTTGCAGCATGATCTGTATCATGGAACTGGTATGATGTTGTCTGATAGATTGGTACTGCTCTTGCTCCGGTAGTAGGGTCCGGTACCTGTCCTCCATGCAGTGCGAGAGTTTCAATTCTTAATTTGTTATCGATTTCCGTCATTTCTTTCTCCTCTTTTTTTATTATTTTTATAATGAATAAACTTTTTTAATAATTTACTAAGATTGCATGTAAAATTTCTTTACTTTGTATTTAGATTTAATGCTTTAACTCTGCTGCCGGCTGTATATCCTTCAATATCCAGAGTTATATAAATATAGCCTAACTTTTTAAACGATTTTACAACTGTATTTTTAATTTTACTGTTCAAAATCTCCGGCATTTCGTGGGTTGGTAATTCTATCCTTGCAATATTTCCATGGTGTCTTACCCTGACCTGTTTAAAGCCCAGTTTTTTAAGTACCGATTCAGCGCTGCTTACTTTTTGAAGTATGTCTTCCGTAATTTTAGTTCCATAAGGAATTCTGCTTGCAAGGCATGCTGCGGCAGGTTTATCCCAGGTAGGAAGACCAAGCTTTTTTGAAGCGGTTCTAATTTCCAATTTCGTTAATCCTGCTTCCTTTAAGGGGCTGATGACTCCCCATTTTTTTACAGCTTTGACACCAGGTCGCCAGTCATCCATATCTTCATAATTTGAGCCGTCAAAAATGTAGCTGAAATTATTTTTTTTAGCATATTTTGAAATTAATCCCAGAAGCTCATCTTTACAGTAATAACACCTTTCCTTATCGTTTGCTGTAAATGATTTATTGCTAAGCTCGTTAGTTTCAATAATAACCTGTTTTACCTTCAATACCTGTGCTATGGTTTTGGAGTCTTTTAATTCAGTTTGTGTCAGTGTAGGGGATTTTGCCGTAACTGCTATTACTTTATCCTTAAGAATATCCGATGCTGTTTTAAGAAGAAAAGTGCTGTCAACTCCGCCCGAGAAAGCAACAATTGCTGAATCAATCGATCCCAGGTAATTTTTTAGCGTACTTATTTTTTTTTCCAGTAATTTGTTCATAATAATTTGTATAGTTCTCTAGAATTTATATGTAATAATTGTTAACCAGTTGTTCATTTTTTGTATTTTGCATATTAATGATATCTGCAAGAGTCAATGAATTAAGATAATCCACTATTTCATTGCTTAGTCCCAACCATAAATCCCTGCTGACACAATTACCGGACCGCTCACAGGCTGATTTATTTTTTACGCATTCAAGCAGGCATAAATCTCCTTCCATAGTCTCAATTATGTCCTTTATGCTTATTTTGGAGGGCGGTCTCGAGAGGCAGTAACCTCCATGAGAACCTCTGATAGCATTTAAAAAACCGGCACTTTTGAGAGGTATCACTATCAAACTCAGGTATTTTTCTGAAATACTCTCACTTTTTGCAACATCCTTTAACAATGAATATCCATTGTTAAAATTTCGGGCTAAATAGATCATAAGCCTCATCCCGTATCTTGTTCTTGTTGAAATTCGCACTTTGTTTACCTTCTCGTAATATTACTACTAATAATATAGTATTGGTAGTAAATTATAATTTATATTTTTAAAATGTCAAGATAATCTTTGAGAGAATTACAAATCTTTAATAACTTTTTCAATGATGCCTCCGCCAACTACGACATTACCGCTATAAAAAACCACTGATTGACCCGGTTCTACTGCTTCCTGAAATTCATCGAATTTAACGAGACATTTATCATCAATAAGTTTTAAAACACATTTCGCATCTTTATGATTATACCTTATTTTTGCTGACAGATTTTCAGGTATTCCGTCTATTAAAAAATTCAGGTTGCCTGCTATTAATGCTCTTGCTTTCAGGTCTGATTTGGCACCGGCAATAATCTGATTTTTTTCTGCATTTATTGAAACTACATATAATGGTTCGGCATGACTGATACCCAGGCCTTTCCTTTGACCAATTGTATAAAATGGAAAACCTTTGTGTTCTCCAATAATATTATTATGCATATCCATTACCAGTCCCGAACTTACATTCCCACCCCCAACTCTTTTGGTTATAAAAGCCGGGTAGTCTTTTTTTGCAACAAAGCATATATCCTGACTCTCCTCCTTATCTGCCACAGACAATCCAAGTTTTTTAGCTATATCTTTTATCTCATTTTTTTTATATGAACAAAGGGGAAATAAAATGTTTTTAAGATCGTTTTTTGCAATGACGTAAAGAAAATATGTCTGGTCTTTTTTTAGATCCTTTGGTTTAGTCAGGAGATATCTTCCGTCTTTGCTTTTGATACAGGCATAATGACCTGTCGCCAAATAGTCAAAACCCATTGCCAGTGCTTTTTTTAAAAGAATTTCAAATTTAAGATATTTATTGCAGTCTATGCATGGATTGGGAGTATTCCCTGACAAATAAACATCTATAAACCTTTTTATGACTTTTTCTTCCAGGTCTTCAGCAAAATCCATTATGTGATGAGGTATTCCGAGCTTCTGGCAGACCTTCTTTGCATCATTAATTGCATCAGGACCGCAGCATTTAGCCGGCTCTTCTTCGGCAGTTTTGACACCCAGGCACATGGTTGCGCCTACAACATCATAGCCCTGTTCTTTCAACAGATAAGCTGCAATGGAAGAGTCAACGCCTCCACTCATTGCTGCCAGAACTTTTTTTGCCATTGGATGGTACCCTCTGTCTAAAATTAAATATAAAAAATGTAAATTAATAAAAACATTTCAGCTGCGTTGAATGTATAATATCATTATGTATGATATCATCAAATTCGGAATTGGTTAAATTTGGAATTTGTTAAAACAATTATTCAATTGAATATTCATTTCAACTTATATAAAAAGCCACCATTCTCTCTGTATTTATCAATTAATTCCAAATCTTCACTTTGGGGAATGTCTCCGGCTGAAAGAATAACTATATATTTATAATTGAGTTTATTGTTTTTACCAGTCCGGTTTATTTCTTTTATTTGGCTTAAGATTTGCCGATCATTTTTTTTGCTGGCGTCTATATATTTTATATCTCTGGGGTACAAGTTGTAGGCCATCTCTGACATTATATAAACGGGCTCGCCCCTTAAAAGAACTATTATATTTTCTCCCTCCGGAACCTTTTGTCCGATCCATGAGATAAATCTTTTAAAATTATAGAAACCTTCATAAGTCTTATCAAATTTTGCTTGCAGAATGTATTGCCCGTATGAATCCACATAGCTTTTTATCGTAAAAGAATTTAATGCAATAAAATAAAAGGAAAATGCTAAAAGGATTGCAGTAGAAATAAAAATAAGAATTTTTGCAGGTGGAATTTTTTGTTTCTCATCCTTGAGAATGTTTGCAAAAGCATCCTTGAATGTTTCGTTTTTCAAGCTTATACTGCTTTGTTCTTTTAATAATACTCTCCGGTAAAGAAGTATATAAATGAAGAATAATATCAGGGAAAATGTCAGGAATATATAAGCAGGAGTGGCAAACCTGTTTGTTTGCTCTATGTTCATTAATTTTTTAGCCCGGTAATTAATGTATGAATCCAGCGGAAAAATCAATCTTTTTACAAGCCTCACATCGGAAATTTTAATTTCAATGCCTTCAATTTCGGGGGACTCTATTGAAACTGATGATACGAAATTATCGCTAACGACATTATTATTATTGTTGCTGTCACCGTCGATAAAACTACTTGGCCCGCTGTTTTGTGCCCATGCGGGGTTTTCACCGATTGGAATGTAATAAGAATGCTTTAAACCGTCAATAACAATTTTGAAAGTCTGCTGCTCTTTTATTTCTGCCGTATCAGTAACATCGCTTGTCTTATCAGCAGCATGCTTCCAATTGACCGCAATGCTGCCAGACGGATATTTAACATTGCCAATATTTTCTGCTTTTATATCCATAATAATAAAATCACCAATTTCAGGAATAAAATGCGCTTGTTCCAAAGGCATATTTATTTTTTTTCTATTTGTTTTTTCAATTTCATCCTGCGGGTAATATATAATGGTTCTGGTTACTGCGGGGATGCATGTGAGAATAAAAAAAAGCAGGAATGCCATACATATCAGTGTAAAAACAAGATTATGCTTCTTGCTTATTTTTTTGTAAGGATTATTTTTTTTGTAAAACAATTTAAAAATCTAATATAATTTAATTTATGACTTCTGCACTTTCAGCAGAATATTTTAATGTTTTAAACGATTATACAATTTTTTGAATTACTCGGGAAAATTTCATATAGAATATGTATATATTTTATTCTTGAATAAAATAGGGTAATTCCAGCGGATGTTTGAAAGTATGTTGAGTTATGCTAAATCTTAAATAGCAAGGATTTAATTTCTATTTGTCATATTGCTGTAACATTGTGAAAAATAACAATGGATTTAATAAGGTTGCTTTCAGCGATAATTTCACTTTTTTTTACCGGCTATGTGCCTGTATATTTTCTGCTATTAAAAAATAACAGTTCTGCATTGAAATTCAGAAGTATTCCAGGCAGAGTGTTTATTTTTTTTATAAGCTTCTATACAGGAATGCTGATTGCTTCGATATATCTTGCTGTCCTGTCAATAGCAGATTTTAAATACAGCCTGGCTAATATAAGCATATTCAGCACTGTTTTTTTTATTGCCTCAATTTACCTTTTTATAAGAAAAGAGCTGCTGATTTCAAAAAATAAATCAGGAAAAGGTCATGATATTGGAATCGAATGCGGTAATAGCAAAGAATATAAAACAAAAGAAAAAGAAAACATCTGCAAAAGAATTATATTTTATATTTTTGTTATTCTTATTTTTATAAACTTTCTGGCAGTGCTGTTTTTTGCTTTGCTTTTTCCCATAAGATTCTGGGATGCAATAGCCAGCTGGAGCCTGAAAGGCAGAGCTTTCTTTATTGACGGGAGCATTATACCTTTTTTTAAAAACCACGACTATCAGTTTGCCCATCTTTCGTACCCATTATATCTGCCCCTTATGCAAGCCTGGGTATATGCATGGATGGGAAAAATTAATGAAAATCTTGTAAAAGTCATATTTCCGTTTTTTTATTTATCAGGTTTGTATATTCTATATAGCCATGATCCATAACCACAGGCT
>JAMCVO010000501.1:0-5150 GCA_023475715.1 Actinomycetota bacterium | reverse complement strand
ACCTTTTAAACAAAAGATACAACAGAGTTATAACAATTATTTATATTTTTATTTTTTCAGCATTGCCTGTGGTTATGGATCATGGCTATATAGAATATACAAACCTGCTCTTTGCAATTATCTTAATGCTTGCCGTCTACTTTTTTTATAATTATATTAAAGGAACATCCCGGATACATTTGTCGATGCCGCAAGATATTTCAGTAACAGCCATTGATCCTGAAACCAGGAATTATCTTCTGCTGTCAACAATCTTTTTTGGAATACTTGCTCAGGTTAGAAGTGAAGGATTATTCTTTCTGCCAATATTTTTGATAATTAATTTGGTTTTAAATATAGTCTTTATGATCAGGAATAAGAAGGCTTATAAGTCTTTTAAAACTGAAACTGGCAAAGCAGTAGCTCCGCCAATCAGCAAATTTAAAAAAATAAATTTTTATTTCAGACCAATTCTGGCAATAGTAACACCCATATTGCTTTCCCTCTTGTTGATGACTGTCTGGATAGTTCTAAAGTACAAACTCAATATCCAGTTCTTAAGCAGGGAATGGCTGTCTGTTCTAACTGGTGGACAGCAAAATAATATTTTTGGTCAGGGAATCTTCAGCTTAAGTCAGGCTTTGAAAGCATTATTTTCAGAGCTTATTTTTTCTGCTTTTGATTCAACCAGGGCTTATCTTGGCTCTTCCTATGGCGTACTATGGGGAGTCTTATTTATTTTTTTTATTTTTAATGTCAAAAAATTATTTAAAAATTTTAACTGGATTTTTTTTGTATTTATTGCCGCCGGATTTATCGTATTGTTTCTTTCACTTGGTGCGATTGTTGATTTTACGTGGTCCACCGACAGGTATGTGCTGCATCTGCTTCCATTGACTTATCTTTGGATATTATATAATCTACCAGCTTGAAAAAAGAATAAAGGTAGCATTTTTTGCCAAAAAGTTTTTAAATGATTTGAAGGTGAAAGCTAATTGAGTATAACAATTATAATTATAATTTCAGTATTGGCAGCCGCTACAGCATTAGCAGCGTTAATATACTGGTATGCTTTTATTTTTGAGGTCAGCAATTTCAAGCTGTCAGAGATTGAAATATTCTTAAAAAACCAGGCCGAAAAAAACCAAGCCGAAAAAAGCCAGGCTGAAAAAAGTAAAGCCGACAATATAAAAAGTCGTCCGGAATTTTCAGTTCTGCATCTATCCGATTTCCATTTGAGAAAAGATACAAAAGGGGAAAAGCTTTTTAGATTTATCCAAAGCCTTAAATCCATTACTCCTGCTCCTGACTTTATCCTAATCACGGGGGATCTCGTTGAAAAAAATGAGAATTTTCCTTTTTTATTTAAAATGCTCGAAGGTTTAAATGCTTGCCATGGCAAATTTGCAGTTTTTGGAGTACATGATTATTTCAATAAAACTCCAGTTGAGTTTTTAAAAAATATGATAAAGAGGAAGAAGGAATATAAGAGGCCTAACGATGTTACCGAACTTGTTGCAAAATTAAACTCTATAGGCATTGAGGTCCTTAGAAATGAAAACATGACATTTGGTTTGGATAATGAGACTGTCCCAATTAGGCAAATAAAAAATGTTGAAATAATTGGAGTTGAAGATTCCATTATTAAAAAAACAGATGTGGCAAAAGCTTTTGCAGGTTTAAATAATTCTGCAGGTTTAAATAATAAACTTAAAATCATGCCCTTAGTTCAACAGCATAATTCTGGGAAAGCAGTAACAACTAAGGACGAAAAAAATATGATGGAAAAAGATATAATGGATTCCCATTCTGATGCAATAGGGCGGAATAAAAACAGATATGCCCAAACCTTTAAATCCTGCAACAATCCTTTACATACCTTAAATACTGATGGGTCAATCCGTATCGTGCTTACTCATACTCCGGATATGGACCTTCTGGTTGATCTTTCCGACAAAAACGTAGATGTGGTTCTTTGCGGCCATACACACGGCGGCCAGGTCAGGCTACCGGGAGCAGGAGCTTTGATATCGGGCTGTAATATAAAAACAAAATACTGCTCCGGTTTATTTTATTTTAATAATTTTGTCCTTTATACCACAAGGGGACTTGGTGAAGGCCGGTATTCGCCTTTCAGATTTTACTGCCAGCCGGAAGCAACCCTGATAAAGTTTTATTGATTTTTAATTAAAATTATTGGCAATTTACATAAGGGTATTAAAACTCAAGGATAATTATTTTATGCATTTAAGTCAGAAATTCTAAATAATTATCCTTGTTTATTACAAAAAACTCAGAAGCAGGGTAGGATTTAATAAAATCTATCGGTATTTTTACATCTTTTTTAGAATATTTACATTCAAAAGCAAATAATTTTCCATCCCTCTCTTCTATTAGGTCAATCTCTTTTTTATCATAAGTGCGCCAGAAAAATCTATTGGCAGATATCTGCTTATAAGCAAGATACTTGACTCTTTCAGCAATACAAAAATTTTCCCAAAGCTGTCCTGTATCATCTCTAAGTTTAAGACTGTTGTAATTAGAAATTAAAGAGTTGCGAATTCCATTATCCCAGAAGTAATACCTGGGGCTTTTTGTATATTCTTTTCTTAGGTTTCTGCTGAATCCATGATGGGAAAACAGAACAAAACTTTTCTCCAGCAGTTCAAGATATCTCATGACTGTTTTTTTATTTACATTTAGGTTTGAAGCAATTTCTGAATATGACACATCCTTGCCTATTTGAAAAGCGATTTGTCTTAGCAGGTTAAATATAAATAAGCTGTCTTTGAGATTATCAAGTTCCAATATGTCTTTTAATAGATAACCATCACGAATTGACTCAATCTCAATTTTTTTTTGCTCTATGATCTCCGAATTATATACCTCGGGATAAAATCCGAAAATTAGCTGTTCTTCCAGCATCTCCTTTTGTTTTAGGTAATCATCTATTCCAACTTCAAGTAAGGATAATGGGTATAGAAAATAATACAGGCTTCTTCCAACTAAAGGTTCTCCTATTTTATTTCTGAGATCAAAACTTGATGATCCTGACACTAGTATTGGAACATCAGGAATAGTGTCAACAATTAATTTAAGATTCATACCTATATTGGGAATTTTTTGCGCTTCATCTATAAATAAATACTTTTTTTTACCAATAAATCTTTTAAGGATGCTGGTTCGTTGACTGGACAAAATTTCGATTACATCAAGGTTTTCACCGTGTACCATAAGTATATCTTCGCTTCCAATTTTTTCTCTTATTATATTCATAAGAGTAGTTTTGCCTGTTCTTCTAGGACCAAAAACTCCTACAACTTTGGAAGGTTTGAGGCTATTTATTATCTGTATTGTTATAAATCTGGTTATCATAGTGTCTGTATTGTACTAAATACAGGTATTATAGTCAATTTTTTTCTCATTATTTTCATTTTTTTGGTAACCGGAGAAACCCCTGACGTAAGATTTTACAATCAAAATTTTTTCTTGACAAATAGAGAAGATGTTTGTATATTAATTGTCATACAGGTAATACAGTTTATACAAATTTAATTAATACAAATAATTAAGTCTTAAAAAATATCCTAATGGAAGAATCAAGAGATAAAAAATCAATTGCAATCTTTAAGCAAATAATGCAAGACATCAAAACCCAAAAATTAAACGGTGGAGATGTTTTGCCATCAGAAACAGAATTAAGCAAAATATATGGTGTAGGCAGAGGTAGCATTCGGGAGGCTTTACATGCTTTAGAAGCTCTTGGTATTGTAAAAAAACAAGCCGGCATCGGCACAATATTAGAAAATTTTTCCCTTGAATCAATATTTAATCCCGCAGGTCTTCTTTTTGAACTTGATTACAACAATCTGGTTCAGGTTCTTGAGTTCAGGGAAATATTTGAAGAGATAGTGGTAAAGATGCTTCCGGGAAGAATAACTGAAAAAGATAAAGAAAATTTGGAAGAAATACTGGCGTTAACAAAATTTTATTATGACAGGAAGGATACAAGAAAATTTTCAGAATTTGATTATAAATTTCATCAGGCGCTGGCAGAATCTACCCATAATATAGTAATTATCAGTATGTTTAATATGATATTTCCGTTCCTTAAGTACATTTTATCCCAAACAGTAAATATTCCGGAAAATCTGATTGATACTTTAAATGAACATACCGAGATACTCGAATTGATTGAATCAAATAAAATAGAACTTACCGGAAAAACCATAAAAAAGCATATAGCAAGAGTAAAAGAGTTTTTGAAAGAATCGATAAAACAAGATAAAGCAACTGAATAAAAAATGATGAAAGGATATTGAAGTGCCAAGAAAGGGTTTTTCTAGAGTTTTTGGAGAAAATAAAGAAATCGGATTGATAATAGTTACAATAATTCTTTTTTTGATATTAACTATTCGTTCGGATGGTTTCTTAACTTATTTTAATATAGCAAACATATTAAGAAATGTTTCTTTATGGTTAATTATCGCTTTAGCACAGGCGTTAGTTATGGTAATTGGCGGAATGAATCTTTCTATAGGCGCAATAGGAGCATTGGCTGCAACAACTGTTGGATATTTTATGGAAATATTACATATGTCGAGCACAGTAGCAATACTTGCAGCCATAATAATTGGACTTTTAGCAGGATTTTTTAATGGAATTGTAATAGTAAAAACTGGATTAAATGCTTTTATAGTTACACTGGCTACTCTTTTTATTTTTACCGGGATAGTAATGGGTTTAACAAGGGGCCTGCCTTTCACCAAAATACCTGTCTCTTTCACATTAATTGGCCAGGGAACTTTACTCATGATCCCAAATCTTTTTTTGGTAACACTTGTTATCTTGATTATTATTTTTATTTTATTCAGATTTTCTTTAATAGGCAGGAGAATATTAGCTACAGGGTCAAATATAAATGCATCAAAATTTTCAGGAATCAATACAAATATGATCGTTCTTTTTGCCCATACTGTTTCCGGATTTATTGCAGCTCTCGGAGGCGTCCTATATGTTTCACGTTATGGTGTTGCCCAGCCTTCCATCGGCAACCAATTTCAAAATCAGAAATTGAAAGGTTGTTTGATATTTTGAAAGTTTTTAAAAATAAAGGTTCAGCAATTATCTATGTAACTCATAAATTAGAAGAAGTATTAGATAAAAAAGAT
>JAMCVO010000232.1 GCA_023475715.1 Actinomycetota bacterium | reverse complement strand
CTATTATTTGCCCTATAATTTTTTGTGAATCAATAAACATTTCATTGACTTGTCCCAGCGATAATGATAACACTGTGATGCAATTAACATAATATACGGAATGTTAATTTTTATGCAAAATAATGATAATTTAAAACATAGGGCAAATAATAGAAAACTACCGACAGTACTGGAGCCGGAAGAGGTTGCAGGGTTGCTTTCCATTCCAAATAAAAGATTCCTATCAGGACTGCGAAATAAGGCAATGCTGCGTCTTATGCTATCTATGGGACTTCGGGTTTCAGAGGTGGTAAACTTAAGACCTTCCGATATTAATTTAACACTTCGTAAGCTCCGAATTGTAAATGGCAAGGGTGGAGTGGACAGGGATATAATAATTCCTGAATTTATAATTGACCTGGTCAAGGAATGGAAGAATAGAAAACCAATTGACACAAATTATTTTTTTACCACAAATTCCGGTGGTAAATTAAGTCGGATTTATATTTATAACATGGTAAAAGGCTATACCAGAAGGGCTGGTATTGATAAAAAAATAAGTCCTCACACGCTCCGACATACTTTCGGGACAAACTTTTACCGTCAAATGAAAGATATTGAGACCTTAAGAAAAATACTTGGACATGCCCACATATCCACAACTCAGATTTATGTTACACTTGCAAATATTGATGTGGAAATGGCGATGAATGGTTTTAAGGATTATACGCAAGTATAGGATTATTTATTATAAGTAAAATTTTAAAACCTGAGTTATTTTTTACTTGGTTGTCTATTTTCAAGATATTGATTTTTACAAGTAATACACTTGTTAAGAAAATCCCTGTTACCATTTAAAAACTCAGTAAATCTTCTGAGTCTATATTCAAAGAAATAATCCGGGCTAACCTTAAGTGCACCAGCAATCTTTACAATAAATTCATCCTTTGGAGGCAGCACCTTACTGTTTGATATATCAGACAGAAATGATTTGGATAGTCCAGTTTTTATTGACAGTTGTCCCAATGATACATTTAATTTTTCCTTAAGTTCATTAAAGGCTTCAGAAAAGCTTTTAATTGTGTAATCATCCATATAAAAAATTATAGGATATATTTACATTTATTATTTAAAAAACTTGACTTTTCAATCAATAAGTGTTATCGTACGCACCTACGTATACTATTAAAAGAATATTTAAGAAAAGAAATAAGAAAATTTTAAGTAAAATGAATAATGAAGTATTGATTTTAAAAAAAGAAGATGAATTGTACTGCCCTGAATGCGGAAAGCTTGTTAAGAAAGATTCAGCTTTCTGTAATTATTGTGGAGTTAAGATAAAGGAATCATTTAAGAGGGAAATTAGTTCTAATGCAAAATCCAAAGCTACTGCAGTTATTCTTGCAGTATTTTTTGGATACTGGTCCTGGGTTTATACCTATGGGAGAAATGGTTTTAAGTTCTGGGTTGCATTTGTAGGAGCCCCTGCAGTAATTGTAACTATTGCTCACTTTCTTAATAGTTATGGTACCTTATTTATATTTTTGGGTTTGGCTGCAGTTTGGATCTGGGCTATTGTTGATAATACAGTAAGTTCTGATTCTTTTTATGATAACTATCCCAATGGGTAAATAAAGATTAAATTTACTGATTTGAATGTTGTCAAATTATTATTATAAAAGTGACTGATATCTGCCTTAATTTATAACTTCTGATATGATAAATTTAACAAAATAATTAAAAATGGCTCTTAAATAACACTTTGTGCTCAAATTCTTGCAAAACCTTCAATTTTACCGAACCTGTACCGAATCTGCACCCAATCTATTTATTAGCTTTAAGAAGGTCGATTCAATAGATAAATTTGTAAAATAATTGAAAAAGATCTCCGGAGGCGCTTTGTGCTCAATTTTACCGGGATTTACCGGGAAAGTGCCATTTTTGGCATAGTGGTGGACACCTTGCGGACACCCAGTTTGTTAGCTTTAAGAAGGCCTTCAGCAGTTAATTTGAGCCCTCTGGCCGGCTCCTCTGTTTGAATTAAAATCCCTCTTTTTATTAAATTATTAATGCTTCTTGAAATATCCGTTTCTTCCCATCTTTTAATTATGAATTCCTCTTTTACTTTATAATAATTTTTTATCCTATGTTTTTGTTCTCCAATACCCGATTCTTCATCATAAGTCCACATAAAAACCAAGCCCTCATATTTTTCAAACATATTTTTCTTATTACGGTAACGGCCCATATTCCAGTACCAAATTATTTTATTTCTATAAAGGCCAGGGAACTCTTTACCATAATATTTTTTGACTTCATTTCTATAAATAATTTTATTTTTTAAACACCTTGCCAAGATCCATTTTTGAAGTCTGCTTAATCTTTCTTTTGCCATTTTTATTTTCTTTGATAAGTGCAATCAATTTTTCCCTGTTAATAAATCTATTTTAAAACATTTTCTTAATTACATAAACTGCAACAAGCCCATTCAAACTTTTAATTAATTCTGTACTTAAATTGATATCTATATATAAATCATGGCTATTGATATTATCTCCTGCCTGAAGCGAACGTGGCGCGACATGTACGCAAGTTATGAAATAAATGATGCTTCGGAAAATTAACTGAAATTAAACTTTAATAGATAATTCGGCAATAGCTATATATAATTTTATAACTTGCTGTCATTACAATAGATTTTGAAAGAAAAATATATCTTAATAAAAAAGTTAATTATAATTGATTTGTGATTTACAGACTATTTTCTTGCAAATTTGGATATAAAGGGGAAATAAAAAATTGTATAATCACTATAAATAAATTATTAAATTAAAATTAATATGAACTATTTGCAAACCGAAACTCTGGAATTTTTTATTTACCTTCTCTATAAAAACTTTGGTGTGTGTTTGGATGTATGCAATTCAAAAAAAATTGATGCAGTAATAAAGGACATAATTGACAATAACTTGGAAGATATTTTTCTTTTCGGGGGATTTGTTAATCTTCCAGCCCAGTCAGATTGTTATGATGAATTATTTAAATTAATTGAAATGACAAAAAGAAAATTAGAGGATATTCCAGAAAGTGAAAATTATAAGATCATTTTTAAAACTTTGGAACTTATAAGATATCACGAGTATGTAAGAGATCCCATTAAATTTAAGGACTTTAAAATATTTCATCAATGGATGTGGTCTCCGCGTATCTATGGTCTTCTTACTTTATGTTGTTCAGAAAAAGAGAAATTATTACTATTTTTAAAAGAATATATAAATTTATTCAGCACTGATAAATTAATAAAGACAAGCAAAAATTTTTACAATTTTGATGTCAATATTGAGAAAATTACACAAATATTTAATAATTATTTAAATATATTTTCTTCAACTATTAATCCAACACTTGTCATAGAACCTTATGATAATAAAGGAAATCCTATTGAAAGAGAATTCAGATTGTATGATTCAATACTATACTATCTATTTAATGATAGCATTTCAATCAATGATTGTAATTTCGAGGAATTTAATGGTGAAGAAAAACTTATTATAAATATAACGATAAAAAAATCTCTTCCCGGGATATCTACGATAGAAAATACACAGTTTCCAATTAAGCCAAAAGAGCCAATAGAAGTAAAGGTAGTTGAAATACCCCCAGTAGAAATTAAAAACCTTAATGAAAATAAAATCATAAAAAATAAAGATGAAGAAATAATACCACTTGATATATCAGAAGGAACCAGGTGGGAGAATATAACCATCAGATTTATTGATGGTGAAAATGTAGAAATAAGTATTGGTTCACAAAAATGGAAGAAAAATTATAAAGATATGGGTTTTCAAAATAATAGGACAGTAAAACCAGACAAACAATGGGAATTATTAATAGATTTAAGTGACAATAAAGGTGAAATCAGTTGGTGGAAAGGTAATAAAGCAGATTGGAAGAAAAAAAAGCAAAAACAATTATTATCAGATACATTAAAAGCATATTTTCAAATTAAAGAAAGTCCCTTTTATGATTATAAAAAAGAAAAAGCATATAAGATAAAAATAAATTTGATACCCCAATAAAGTGTTTTAATTATACGTTAGCTCACCCAATAAAAATTGAATCTTTAAAATAATAATATCTCTGGTGAATTCACATAGTAATAATAAAAAATATATTACCCGCTATACAGCGGGTTTTTTATTTATTTTCATTGATTCGGTGAAATTTCACCATATTTGTGTAGAAGATAAATTTTTTTACTTAATGAAGTTAATATGAATAAAAAATTAATATCAGATCCAATTTTATATAGAGTTTCAGATCTGGGACTTGCCTGTGTACTTTCTTTATATTTCCCAATTATTTCAGTGGATAAATCTAACCCTCGCAAAATATTTTTTAATTTCAATAAAAGCAAGGACCTTGATCTAATTATTGAAAAATATTGGTCTGGGGGTTTGAAGGTAGAACCAAAGCATTATTTCAGTAATTTAAAAATTTTAAAAACAAGAATATACAGTTTGTAAATATGCTATTGGAAAAAAACATTAAAGAATTTAAAGAACAATATTTAAAAAAATTTGGAGTTTTATTAAGTCTTGAAGATGCTTCTGGAAAACTCAATATTTTGATTAATCTGATAAAAGCTGTTTCCAGCGTTGTAAGAAAAGAAACAGAAAAGAAATAGCATTTATAAATTATTAAAAGGATGGAGTTTAAAAGAATATGAATATTAATATCAAAACCATATCAATAAAAGAATATCTCATTTCCAAGAATATTACTTTCATCAAAAGAAACAATGAACTGATAACAAAATGTTTATTCAATAATTGTGATAATAACAGCAAAGGGAAAGAAGCACACTTATATTTAAATATCCATTCTGGCCAGTATGAGTGTAAGAAGTGTGGCGTTAAAGGAAATATTTTTACTTTGGCAAAGTATTTTGGAGACGATTTAAAGGATATAGGAAAAGAGAAAAGTAATAAATATGGCCAAAAAAAACAAAAGGATTTTGAGAATCTGGTTAATAAATGTAACCAGTCTATGCCTGAGCGTATAAGAACATATTTAAAAGATAGGGGTATAAATGACGAACTGATTGAAAAATATAAGCTTGGGTATGGCTATTTTTATAATAAAAATTGGATAACTATCCCGATTAAGGACAGGAGTGGAAAATATATATTTTTTAAATTGAGAGAAGACCCTGATTCGGGAAATAAAAAAATAACATTTCCCAGAGGCAGTAAAGCCCAAATTTATGACTGGGATACATTAAAAAAATGCTGTAAATATCTTTTTATATGTGAAGGCGAACTTGATAGATTGTTACTCATATCAAAAGGTCTGCCTGCAATTACTTCAACCCACGGAGTAAATACATTTCCTGATGTTTGGTTTCCAGAATTAAGCAATATCGAGAAGATACTCGTAGTTTTTGATAAAGATAAATCAGGGAAGGATGCAACAATTAATTTGCTGGAGAGATTTAAAAAGAATATTAAATCCCAATTATATAGAATCGACCTGCCGGAAGAGGTTGGCGAACACGGCGATGTGACAGATTACTTTATAAAATGCAACTGCAGTAAAGAAGAGCTATTGAGGAACTATAGTTATGAATTTCCAGAAAAAATTGATCCATCAAAATTTGATCCTTTAAATTCAGAAGATATAGCAAAGATTCTTGATATTACTGTAAAAAAAGACAATGAGAATAAAGTAATTGTTTTTTACTGTATGCTTCTGACCTTTACAGAAGAGGATCAGTTCAACATAAGTTTTAATGCACCTTCATCCACAGGAAAATCTTATATTCCTCTGGAACTTGCAAGTCTTTTTCCGGGCAACAATGTAATTGAAGTAGGATACTGCAGTCCTACTGCTTTTTTCCATGATCATAAAAGTGGAGATTTTGATATGGATCTGGAAGGTTACCATGTTGACTTATCAAAAAAAATATTAATTTTTCTGGATCAGCCGCACAATCTTTTAATAGGATATTTAAGACCAATTCTTTCTCATGATAAAAAAATCATAAATATAAAAATTACTGATAGAAAAGAAAAGTATGGCCTTAAAACCAAAAACATTGAAGTTAAAGGATACCCGTCAGTTATTTTTTGTACAGCAGGACTTAAAATCGATGAACAGGAAGCTACAAGGTTTTTGCTGTTGAGTCCTGAAATAACTCAGGAAAAGATAAATGCCGGAATTATTTTATCACTTAAGAAGGATTGCAACAGAAAGGCTTTTAAAAACTGGGTTGAAAGTAATTCCGAAAGACAACTGTTAAAGAAGAGAATAGAAGCCATTAAAAATGAAGATATTGAAGACGTAATAATAAAGGATGAGCAGAAGATTCTTAAAAGATTTTACTCCAATAAAAAAGCAGTTATGCCAAGGCACCAGAGGGATATAAAAAGATTAATTTCCCTGATCAAGGCCTCCGCACTTTTAAATCTTTGGTGGAGAGAAAGGGATGGAAGAATTATATATGCAAATGCAGAAGATATTGAAGAAGGCTTTATGTTATGGGAAAAAATTTCAAAGTGCCAGGAATTAAATATCCCACCTTATATTTTTAATATTTATAAAGAGGTGATCCTTCCTTTATTTAATGAAAAAAATAATGATTCCAACAGTGATCTTCCAATAGGAATCTTAAGAAAGGAGATAATGGGAAAATATCTTAAGGTATTGAATAAACCAATCAGCGACTGGAGCTTAAGGCAGGAAATCCTACCAATGTTGGAATCTGCAGGGCTTATTTATCAGGAACCCGACCCTGATAATAAAAGACGGATGGTTATTTTTCCTGTTGAGGTAGTTGGATCAAACAATATAGTGAGTGGAGATGTAGGGTAAAGTTTTTATAAATTTTATTAAAAAAGTTACCCTACAGTTCAACTCACTATATTAAAAATTTTAATATAGAGATTTTTTAAGAAAGGAGGAGAAAGTGAATCTATACAATGATTGTTTAATCCATAATCAATATTACAAAGATATCGATGAACATATCGACTCATGCCATATTAAGAAACGAAAGTATTGCATTGAGGATTTCATTAAACATTTTGAAATTTTATCAGAACAGTATCAAATGTTTTTACAGACTGGCAAGGATAGGGAGATAGATCCCTTTTTTGAATTTGCAAAGTTAGAATTACCAGAAGAGGAATATAAAAAATTATTGGAGGCTATCAGTGGAAAACCAAAAATCAAAAGACAAAATTTTAAGAGACGAAGATTCCGAAGGTCAAAATAGACTACCGGAGATACTTGATGTGGTCGATTTAATTGAATTATTAAGGGTTAGCAAGCAGGTAGTTGTGAGACTCATTAATGAGAAACGGATACCGGCTTTCAGGATCGCCCAGGGAAGATATCTTATTTCTTCAAGACAGCTGGTGGAGCACATTGAAAAGAACACCTGGAACTATTAAAAATAAATAACCTGATGTCATTCTGTATCATTTATTATATTTAAAATAATTCTGATATTACTACATATAAGGTGTTTTAAAAAGTAATGGATTTGGTTGCTTATGTCAAAATTCGAGTTAAACTGTGTTCACAAAATGGAAAATATAAAAGTTAAAATTAGATATATTTTATATGCCCGAAAAAGCTCAGAATCTGAGGACCGCCAAGTTCAATCGATACCTGATCAGGTAACAAAGTTAAAGGAGCTGGCAGCAAGACTTGATCTTCAAATAGTTGATATCTTTACTGAAGCCAGATCGGCCCGAATTCCGGGTGCCAGGTCGATATTCAACGAAATGATGAAAAAAATTGAAAATGGTGTGGCAAGTGGTATTCTGGTCTGGCAAATAAATCGTCTTGCAAGAAACCCTATGGAGTCAGGCAAAATACAGCAGCTTCTGCAGGATGGAGTAATAAAATCGATAAGGACCATCGAAAAGGAATTTACCCCAGAAGAATCTTCTTTGTATTTATCTGTTGAAGGTGCAATGTCTACCCAATATTCCAGAGATCTTTCAAGAAATGTGAAGCGTGGTTTGCAGAGTAAGGTTGAAAAAGGATGGATTCCACATCGTGCCAATATTGGTTACTTGAATGATCCTGCAACCCATACAATAGTAAAAGACCCAGAAAGATTTTATATTTTAAGAAAAATCTGGGAACTGAGACTGAATGGAAAAAGTATATCGGATATATTAAGGGCTGCAAATAAAGATTTTTGTTTAAAAACAAAAACAGGCGCAAAGCTTTCAAGAAATGAACTGTACAGTATTCTCACCAATACCTTTTATATGGGATGTTTTAATTATAACGGAATCACCTATAAGGGGGCACATGAACCTATGGTAACAGAGCAGGAATTCTATATTGTTCAGAAGAGCTTTAAAAAAGTAAAAAGAAACCCCAAAAAATATACTTTTGCTTATACCCAGCTTATAAGATGTGCAGAGTGCGGATGTTTTGTTACTGCTGAAACAAAAAAGAAAAAAATAAAAAGTACCGGTGAGACAAAACATTATATCTATTATCACTGTACATTTATGAAACCCGGCCACCGTTGTTCCCAGAGAAAATACATATCAGAGACGGAGTTTGAAGAGCAAATCATAAAAGTGTTGTCCAGTTATGAAATTATGCCTGAACTTAAGGAGTTTATTTTTAAATTGTTGGATGAAGATTCCCAGAGTGAAAAGGAAAGTTTTGAGTTGATGAAGAAAAGCAGGGGAAAAGCCATTGCAGATATTAATAACAGACTGGGTAAACTTCTGGACCTTAAATTGAATGATCTTATAACAGATATTGAGTATAAGAATAAAAAACAAAATCTCGAAAATGAGCGGGATGATCTTACACTTTCCCTGCTTGATAAGCAAGTTGATAAAAATGGATTCGAACCAACCAAAAAAGTATTTGATTTTCTTACCAACATCAAAACTACCTTTGAATTGGCAAATACCGAACAAAAAAGGGCAATTTTGGATGCTTTTGCCAAAAAAATCACTTTAAAAGATGCAAAACTGAACATTGAACCTTTTGAATGGTTTGAAAAAATTAAAATGAACAATGTGGGTATGGACATAAAAAGTTTAACATTCGAACCGGAGGAAATATCGAAAACACGCACGAAAATCGCTGAAAATGGCTCGCTTTCGGAGATATGTTCGGGATGGCTGAGCATTGTGGTCAGGATTAAAAAAAGCCCCAGAATGGAATGACAAGTAAATTCTCAACTGTCTCATTTTTATGTGTAAGTGAGACATCTGAGACAGTATAAAAAAAGTGTCTTATTTTTTTATTTATAAAAAAATGAATATTAATTTTGTACAAATACACAAATAATTGTGAGAGCCTGAAACCTTAATTTATTATAAATAATTATAAACATTTATAAAAACTTAGGATAATTAAATTTACAATAAATACATTTATCTATTCAAATTTTATTAATCCTTCTTAACAAAATACTTTTCCATATGTTCCTGCCATTTTTTATAAACAACAGTTTCTTTCTGCTGGGAATTAGCTTTTTCAAAATTATCTGATTCCAGATATGCAAAAAGAGTACCGTCTTCCCTGAAAAAAATAGAATAATTTTTTATGCCTGATTTCCTGATAGCTTCAACCATCTCCGGCCATATCTCATCATGCGCCTTTTTATATTCAGATTTCAGTTCCAGTTTAATTTTAAAAATAAAAGCAGCTCTTTTCATTGAAAACTCCCCTTAAAAATTTACTAAAAACTTTAATTTCCTAAAAAATTCTTTACTTTGGACAAACCTGTTTTTAAGTAAAAAGGTTTATCTTTTTGACAGCACTTTATCTTCATATTCCCTTACTATTTTAATCCAGTCGGTATCATCTGGAACATCCATAATACTGCAGTAATAATTCCATATGTCTCCGAAAGGCATCGTTTTTAAAAACTCAAGTGTTGCCAACCTTTCAAAAAGTCTGCCTTCTTTTTCAAAATCCTGTAGCAATTTTACAGGCTCAAGCAGTGCATAAAGTAAAGCCTTTTGAAATGCCCGTATTCCAATAACATATGCTCCGATTCTGTTGATAGAACCATCAAAAAAATCTGTGCCGAAATATACTTTCTCAAGTACGCCGGCTCTTATAACTTCCTGTGCAATATTTACAGTCTCATCAGATAAAACAGTAACATGGTCACTATCCCATCTGATCCCCCTGCTTATATGCATCACAATTCCCTTTACAAAAGTAACAATGGAAGAAATTTTATCAGCAAGGCTTTCTGTCTGGTGAAAATGGCCTGTATCAAGGGTTATAAGGAGGTTATTTTTTAAGGCATATCCAAGATAAAATTCATTTGAGCCTACAACATAAGATTCAGAACCTATACCAAATAACTTGCTTTCAAGGCTATCTAGCATGTTTTCAGGTTTATATTTTACTTTAAATATTTCATCCAGTGATTCTTCAAGAATATTTCTATGTACAAGCCTTGAGACTGTGATGTCTTTTTCACCATCAGGTATCCAGATATTGAAAATACAGACCCTGCCTTTTTTTTCACCTATATAATCAGAATTAATCCAACACCTTTTTATATGCTCAATCCAGAAATCTCTGATAGTTTTATCCATACTTGCAATTGTGTAACCGGATGAAGCCATTGGATGTGAAAAAGGTGTTGGATTAAAATCAAGGCCTGCATTTTTACTTTTGGCCCAGTCAATCCAGAAATCAAAATGCTCAGGCAGTATTTCATTTCTATCAATGAATTTATCTTTAAAATCTCCATAGATTGCGTGAAGATTCAATTTTTTTGGTCCAGGGACAAGCTTAAAAACTTCATCAATATCATTTACAAATTCCTGCTTATCTCTCGGCCTGCCATAAAAATTTCCGGTAGAAATAATGCCGCCGCTTAAAGATTGGCTGACCTTTTCAAAACCTGTAACATCATCAGCCTGCCAGCAGTGAATGGATATTGGAATATGCTTAAGTATGCCGATAGCACTATCGGTATCAACATTCAGGGAGGCATACTTCTGTTCTGCATCAGTATATTTCTTTTCAATCTCTGAGTTTTTATACATCCTTCAATTATTAATTCTAAATTGATTAATTTTATATATATTTTATAATTTTTATTTTTAAAAAAGTTAAAAATTTTTTATATCAAAAGCAATGGTTTTAAACTTTTCAATGATTTTTTCATATACAATACATTTTCACTGCCTCTGATAAAGCTATTAAATTTTCAATAGGTACATCTGACTGAACATTATGAACAGGAGAAATTATGAAGCCCCCGTTAACACCCAATATTTTTATCAATCTTTTTACTTCACTCTTCACTTCTGGTGGAGTGCCGCATCGTAATAAATATTGAGTATCCACAGCTCCGTGAAAGGTCAATTTATCACCAAATTCAGACTTCAACCGTTCTATTTCCATACCTTTTACATTCTGGATTGGATCTAGAATATCCAGTCCACACTCGATAAAATCAGGTATTAATGAATAAACATTTCCACAGGTGTGAAACATTATATACCCGTAGGGATTTATCTTCTTAAATTTGCTTTTTAGTGTTTGCCATCTTTTACATAAAAAGGGTTTTACCATCTCTCTAAAAATATCTGGGGAAATTAATGAACCTTCCTGTCCACCAAGGTCATCACCAGCAAGTTTTAAAATATTTATGTATTTGCCTGTTAACTCCAAACATCTCTCATCTATCCTCATTTGAATGGAACAAATTTTTTCCATTAATGATTTTGCAAAATCCTTATTTATTAACAGGTCAATCAACCATTGCTCAAAACCCCTCAAATACCATGCGGTCTCAAAAATACTTCCGCCAAAACGGCCAATCAAACAAAAATCAGTATTTTTATATAAATTCTCGGCCTCAAGATCTAATTTTTCATATCTCTTTTCATTATCCGGACTGGGCCATGGATAGTCTTTAAGATCCTCGATACTGCAGTCTTTTAACGGGTGCTTTATAATATCCCAATAATAACCAGAGTCTTTTAAAAAAACTTTTTTTCTTACCACACCCCATTCATCAATTGCTAGGCCCTCTAGATTATCTATTTTTTTATCACCTTGTGGATTTTTTGCTTTTATATATATAAAATCTATTCCAAGTGCTTTTGCCAATTCCGGTACAACCAGAACTTCTCCCCATTTATCTGCTTTTGGCGGAAGTATTTTTGAGACCGCATGGTATTTGAGGGGTTTTGAGCAATGGTTGATTGACCTGTTAATAAATAAGGATTTTGCAAAA
>JAMCVO010000771.1 GCA_023475715.1 Actinomycetota bacterium | reverse complement strand
TAATAACCGGAAAAGGCAATCTTACTGATATAGAGAATGCAAAAAAAGATATGACAAAGACTCTCTGGTCTGAAATCAGAAATATAATGGAAATACAATTATTTTTTACCTTGGTTTTTATTGCAGCTGGTTATTGTTTTTATAATGATGGAATATCTGTCCACCCTCAAAGATTATATGAAAATAGTAAAAAGTTTTTTATGGGGAATTGGGATAATTTTAGTGCTCTCTTTTGTCTTTTTGAAATTTACAAACCTGCAGGCAGTTTTTGGATTATTGTTTGCGATGGATTTGGGATTCTTTATAATCATAGTTTCCTTAATGGTGTATCTTAAAAATTTCTTCGGCAAATCGGTAAACAGGTATTTTGAATTTATGCGGCATTTTGATAAATATCCATCATTATTTTTTATTGCTTTTTTTTATACACTTGGTCTATACGTACATAATTTCTTGTTCTGGACAAGCGAACTTGGTGTCAGGATAGCCGGAACATATGTATATGCACCTACTTATGATGTTCCGACATTTTATGCTTTTTTATCCATAATGCCCTCAATGATTGTGTTTGTAGTATCAATTGAAACATCTTTTTATGACAAGTATAAGGCGTATTACACTTTAATAACCGGAAAAGGCAATCTTACTGATATAGAGAATGCAAAAAAAGATATGACAAAGACTCTCTGGTCTGAAATCAGAAATATAATGGAAATACAATTATTTTTTACCTTGGTTTTTATTGCAGCGGGTTATTATCTCCTGCCCAAAATTGGCTTGTCCCAACTGTCTATTGATATTTTTAATGTTCTTGCACTTGGTGCATACTTTAATATAGTCATGCTGATAATAATACTGATATTGCTTTATTTTGAAGACAGGCGGGGGGCATTGTCTGTATCTGTTACTTTTTTAATCAGTAATATTATTTTTACTTACCTGACGATGAATTATTCCGAAAACATCTATGGGTTAGGTTTTTTTCTTGCCGCCCTTCTTGGTGTGATTGTGGCAATCATAAGACTTATAGTTTATCTTAAAAATATAAATTATTATACATTTTGCGGGCAGCCGATTATCTATAAGGAAAAAAGAGGGTTTTTTTCGAATCTTGTTGATTTTTTTACACCCAGAAGAGAGCGTACAGCTCAGCAGGAAACAAAAATATTGCCAAAATAATAAGAAAAACAATAGTAAGAAAACGTCGAAAACATTACAGACAAAGATAATAGTGAATTCTAAAAAAATACAAATTCTTTTTCTTTTTATTACAGGTCTATCTATAATTTTTTTACTGCTGCTCTCATCATGTACAGCATTAAATGATAGCTCATTAAAGAATCTTTCCGGTACCAAAGGTTCAGAGCTAATTTCTAAACCTGCTTTTGAGTCAGACAGCAAGCTTATCTGCATTTTGCAGAATGCTGATTATGAAATACTTGCCTCAATCGAATTTGATGTGGCTGTAGTGGACCCTGATGACAGCAAGCTCAGTAAAGACAATATTGCTGACTTGCATTCTCAGAGCAAAGCATTGATTGCATATTTGAGTATTGGGGAAGCAGAGAACTATAGAAGCTACTGGAAAAAAGACTGGAAACCCGGTAATCCTGTTTTTTTGGATGAGGAAAATCCAAACTGGAAGGGAAATTTTAAGGTTAAATATTGGTACAGTGACTGGCAGAAAATAGTATTTGACTCGATTTCAAAAATTATAGATAAAGGTTATGATGGTATTTACCTTGATTTAGTTGACGCATATGATTACTTTGATGATAAAGGATATTCTTATGCCAGGTTGTATATGGTTAATTTCGTAACAGCAATTTCAAAAAATGCAAAAAATCAAAACGGGGATTTTTTGATTATTCCGCAGAATTCCGAAGAGCTGATTACGGAAAACGGCTATCTTAATGCAATAGATGGTGTCGGGAGAGAAAACCTGTGGTTTGTAGGTGACAATCTACAGGATAAAGATGAATTAGTTATTTCCCTTGGTTATTTAAATCAGATAATAAAAGCCAACAGGTTCGTATTTGCAATTAATTACAGTCAAAAAGAAGAAAACATAAAAAGTTTTATATCACAGGCCCAAAAATATGGTTTCATACCATATGTCGGCCCCAGGGAGCTGGACAGCATTGGAGATACCATAAATGATTAATAAAATTTTACCCTGAATCTTAGAAATCTATCCCCAGAATATTTTTCTGGCAGAATTTAAAGCGTCAATATTTAAACCATAAGCAAGCGATATTTCACAATGCACAGCAAAGCCGCAGTCCCTGCAGGATACATTATCAGCTTTATTCTTTAAATAACACCCATAATAGGTTTTGCCATCGGGCTCCACACTTGATACCAAAAAATCATAACATTTCCAGGTATTTTTCATCATCCTCTCAAGGCAGGCAGCCGAATCTAAAATTTTGTATCCCTCTTTTTTTAATTTTATCAGATCTTTAAGCAGTTGTTCTTTTTCCTGCAAATTTATAGTCAGGTCCCCGACATTGGAATAAGGATAAAAGAATTGAATGGTTATACCATAGGTGATGTCATTTAGAAATTTTACAAGTTCAGGAATTTCTTTCCGGTTGATTTTGCTTATGCAGATATTTGCAATTATTTTTTTAGTGTTTTTATTTGCTTTTATGTTTCCTATTATCCTGTCAAAGCTTTTACCGCGGATTGCGTCGTGCGTTTTTTGCATGCCGTCAATACTTACAAATATAATGTCAGACTCAATATTGGCAAGTTCCACGGTGCCGTTTGTTGTAACACCAACATAATAAAATAATTCTTTTGCCATTTTGATAATATCATGGATATCTTTGTTCCTTTCCCTGTCTTTCCATATAAGAGGCTCTCCTCCTTCAAAGATTACTATTTTAATCCCGTCCCTGTACAATCTTTGAAGAATTGCGTCAGCCTCATCATAGTTAAGTTCCAGGATTTCATTATTTCTCCAGAAAGGACAGTGGAGGCATTTAAGTGTACACTTATTAGTCAGCTTAAAGCTGCTTATCAGAGGTTTTTTATATTTTGAACCTAGCCTGCTGATTAATGCAAATCCTGCAAAGTAACAAAACTGTTTAGATTTTGATGTCCTGCTTTTCAATTCATTTGTATTATAATATTGTTTAATATATCTGCCAAATTTGTTAAAATACAATTTGTTATGGCTAGTTTTTTACAAAATTTAAAAAATTTTTTTTCAGCACCTGTTTATTCAAGCACTTCAAACTTTATAAATTTTAATGTCCAATGTAACAGATGCGGCGAAGAAATTACTGTCAATGTTCGAAGAAGCAGCGATATTTCAAGGCTTTATGATGAAGAAGAAGGCCCTGCAGGGTCAGCCTTTTTACTGAGGAAAGAAATACTTGGCAAGAAGTGCAATAATCTGATTTATCTTACTGCTTATTTTGGTGAAAACTACAATTTAATATCCAGTGAAATTTCAGGTGGAAAAATTATTGAGCACAAATAATAAAAATCTAACTGTTATTGTGCTTGCAGCCGGTAAAGGCAAACGCATGAAATCCGACATCCCTAAAGTTCTTCACAATATTTGTCGTAAACCCATAATTCATTATATTTTAACCTCCGCACTTAAATTAAACCCAAAAAATTTATTTGTTATTATTGGGCACAAAGCTGAGAAAGTCCAAAAATTTTTAAGCAGTAATTTCCCAATGGCAATTCCGGTTATTCAGAAAAATCAGCTCGGCACTGCCCATGCTGTTAGTATGCTGAAAAACCGTATCGGAGAACTAGGGGATATTTGCCTTGTAATACCAGGCGATACCCCTCTCATAAGTGATTCTACTTTAAAAAAAGTTGTCAAAGCTATGAAACAATCAGGCAATACAGCGGTTATTTTAACGGCAATGGTTGATGATCCTAATGGTTACGGCCGGATAATCAAAGATAGTAAGAACAATATTTTGAAAATTGTTGAGGAATCCGATGCATCTGAGAGTGAGAAAAAGATAAGTGAAATCAATTCTTCAATCTACTGTTTTAAAACAAAATCCCTGTTTGATTATCTTGAAAATATTGATTCAAAAAATTCTCAAAATGAGTTCTATCTCACGGATATTATTGAAAATTTTGTTGATGCAAAACAGAAAGTTTCATGTGTTGTGGTGCAGGATAATTTTGAAATAGAAGGTATAAATGACATGACTGCGCTGACAAGACTTGAAAAAATAATGCAGTCAAGGATAAATGAAAAGCTAGACGCTCTTCCGATCTAGGGGGACTAAATAATGAAGGACTATCCTACCAATAAAAAGATGATTTTATTTTCAGGATCATCCAATCCTGAACTGGCAACACAAATTGCAGAGAATCTTGAAATGAATCTGGGTAAGGTAACAAGAACAAAGTTTAAAAACGGTGAAATTTATATCAGGTTTGACGAGAGTGTCAGGGGTGCAGATGTTTTTGTTATTCAGACATGCAGTGAGCCTATAAATGCCAATATAATGGAGCTGCTTATAATGATAGATGCTCTTAAGCGAGCGTCAGCTGGAATTATAAATTGTGTAATCCCGCATTATGGGTATGCAAGACAGGATAAGAAATCAGAAGGCAGGGAACCAATAACTGCTAAATTGATTGCCGACCTGCTCTCGGTTGCCGGAATAGACAGGCTTATTGTTTCAGACCTGCATTCTGCAACAATACAGGGCTTCTTTGATATTCCGGTAGATCATGTGACTGCAATACCTATAATTGCAAATTATTTCAAAACCAGGAATATAAAAAAAGGTGTCATTGTCAGTCCCGATGTCGGTGGTGTCAAAAGAGCAAGTATTTTCGCAAATCAGCTGCATTTTCCGCTTGCAATTCTTGATAAGGTAAGACCTGGACCTAACCAGGCAAAAATGGACCATCTTGTTGGAGACGTTGAGGATAAGGATGCAATTATTTTTGATGATATGATAGATACGGGAGGCACCATAGTAGAAGCTATTGATATGCTTATCAGATTCGGAGCGAGAAGAGTATTTGTAGGCGCCACTCATGCCATTTTTTCAGGTAATGCAATAGAGCTTCTTGAAAATTCAAAGGCAGAAGAAATTATAGTTTCCGACACACTGCCTATTAATAAAGAATTCAGACAGGATAAAATAAAAGTGGTTTCAATTGCTCCGCTTCTTGCAAAAACTATAAAAAAAGTTTATCATTGCAAATCTGTGAGCTCCTTATTCAAGGGAGAAAATTTGGTATAATAAATATTCTATTTAAGGTGGGGTTATTATGAGCAATGTTTCTTTAAAAGTAGAAACCAGAAGTAAAGAAGAATTAAAAAATAATTCATCCAGAAGGTTAAGGGCTGGTGGTTTTATTCCTGCAACAATTTATGGCCAGGCAGAAGAACCACAAAGCATAAAAATTGATTCCAGGAAGTTAAAGGAAATTTTAAAGGGTAAAAGCGCTGCCAGTTTAATTATTGAGATGACGATGAACATTGGCGGTAAAAATAAAAAAGAAATTGCTATTATAAAGGACACTCAGAAAAATCCTTTTACTCATGAATTTATGCATATTGATTTTTACAGAATTAAAATGGAGAAAGAAGTGGAAACTACTGTTCCTGTGGTAATATTAAATGAGGAAGAATCAATTGGAGTTAAAGAAGAAGGCGGAGTCGTTCAGCATGGGTTAAGGGAACTGCATATTTCATGTCTGCCAATGCAAATTCCTGAAAGGATAACTTACGATATTACAGATTTAAAGATGGGACATATTATAAAAGTATCTGATTTGACCATCGGCAGTGAGATAAAAGTCTTAAGTCATCCTGAAGAAATAATAGTTTCTATCATTCATCCAACGCACCTTGTTGTTGAAGAAGTTCCAGTCGAGGAAGAGGAAGCTGCTGCTGCAGAACCAGAGGTGATATCAAAGGAAAAGGTTTCTGATAAGGAAAAAGAAGAAAAATGATATTAATTATTGGCCTTGGCAACCCCGGTAAAGATTATGAGCAGACAAGGCACAATATTGGTTTTGTAATACTCGATAAATTCAGTGAAGAAACAGGAATACTGGCTCAGATTTCCAAATTTAACTCTATTCTCATTAAATCAGAATATGCCGGGAAAGACCTGCTTTGCGTAAAACCTTGCACTTTCATGAATAACAGCGGCTCTGCAGTTTTAAAGGTGATTAAACACTTTGAAGACAAGATAGAATCAATGATAGTTATCCATGACGATCTTGATATTGAGTTTGGAGAAATAAAGTTTAAATCGGGAGGCGGAACAGGCGGCCATAATGGTCTTGAATCAATTGTAAAAAAGCTTGGACGTTCTGATTTTGACAGACTAAGGTTTGGTATTGGAAGACCCCTTGGGCATAAGGATCCTGCAGATTTTGTCTTGTCCAAATTTAAAATGAAGGAGACTCGCGAACTTGATTCTATTATTCCGATAAGCATCGAAGCTTTAAAGGATTATGTTGAAAACGGAATTAATTTTGCAATGAACAAGTATAATTAATGTTTATAAATAATTTTAATAAAGAAGAGCTATGGCTTGATTTTATAGAAAAATACAAAAATTCACATAAGGCCAATCTTATTGCAGATGAGAGCATCTGGCCTTTTTTAATCGGGTCTTTTCTTAATGAATTTCAATTTCCGCTACTGGTTCTAACCTCGACACTTGACAGGGCTAGCGAACTTTCCATGGAGTTAAACCCGCTGGTAGGCGGCGTACAAATTCTTTTCTATCCTACAATTGGCAGGGGTTCTTTTTTAAAGACCAAGTCTGCTGCCGGTATTGAGAATTTGTCAGCCAGGCTTGAAGTTTTTAAGAAGATTATGGAATATAGGGATGGGGAAAAACCTTTCATAATCATATTAACAAGCAGCTCTATAATAGACTTAATACCAAAATCCAAAATAAACCGGCAAAACAGCATAGTTATAAAATCCAAAGAGAGTCTGAACCGGGATGAATTAATCTCAAAGCTTGTCAATACTGGTTATGAGCGTGTAAACAAAGTTTTTGACAAGGGTGAATTCAGTGCAAAGGGCGATATCATTGACATATTTGATGTCACCGCTGAAAAACCTGTAAGAATTGATTTGATGGATGAAAATGTTGAAAAAATAATAATTTATGACGTTGATTCTCAGCAATCTGCAGGAAGCCTGGAAAGTATATCGATATTTCCAAATCTTAATCCCTGGGAAGCGCCAGGAGAAGCGGTCATTCTTCAGAATGAGCAATTTAATCAATCAGAAGAAATGGTTTCAATTTTTCAAATTGCTAAAGAATATATAAAAGAATTTGGTTTTATTGTCTGTGATCCCCTTGAAGTAAATTTAAAAATAAAAAGCGACATAGATATGCTTATAAAGTCAGTTGATTTTGAAGACGATGAAAATTTAAAAATGGCTGACATACAATTAAATTCTGTTATTTTAAAAAAGGATTTTGCCGAAAATGATTCTTTTGATTACAGGTTAAATATTACCTCTTCATTTCTTGAAGCAGATAAAGAAGGAGCTTTCGTTTTTGAAGGAATTTCCAGACAGAAAAAAAGCCTGGGTAATTCTGAAATTTTTATACAGAATTTAAAAAAAGATTTGAAAAAGAAAAAAATCACAATAATTTCCCTTGAAAGTCAAAAGAGAAGGGCAAAAGTGACTGAAATTTTACTTGACAGCAGCATATCTTTTAAAAATTATACTTCGGGCAAAAGTTCCGGTAATGATAGTCAGTGTACTGATGTAATTGATTTTTTCACCCTTAACCATGCTGTGGTAAATATGATTGACAGCAAATTGTTCAGAGGCTATGAATCTAAATCTACCTCTCTGTACGGTGAGCTTGACATATATGAACAGCTGGAATATAGCCAGGATTCAATGGAGGCAGTAATTGAAAAGGATTATGAGGATTTCAGCCCCGGAGATTATATTGTTCACAAGACTCATGGTATAGGTAAGTATCTTGAAATTGTTTCTGAACAGATTGGTGATAGTAAAAAGGAATATTTCCTTATAGAATATGCAAATAATGACAGGCTTTATGTGCCTGCATGGCAATCTGACAGAATCCATAAATACATTGGTGATAAAAATCCAACAATTACCGCATTAAATCCAAAACAATGGGAAAATCTCAAAAGGAAGGCAAGAACCTCGGTTCACAAGCTGGCTATCGATCTCTCATCATTATATGCAGAAAGGAATTTAAAGGAAGGTTTTTCATTTACTCAGGATGATGTATGGCAGAAAGAAATGGAGGATTTGTTCCCGTTTTCTGAAACCGCAGATCAACTTAAAGCAATCGATTATGTTAAAACCGTAATGCAGGATTCAAAGCCGATGGATGTATTGCTCTGCGGAGATGTTGGCTTTGGGAAAACAGAAATTGCCATTAGAGCAGCTTTCAAGGCAATTGAAAACGGCAAACAAGTTTTAATGCTTGTCCCTACCACAATACTTGCTGACCAGCATTACAGAACATTCAGCGAAAGATATAAAAACTTTCCAGTTATTGTAGAGGTAATCAGCAGATTCAGGTCCAAAAAATCGCAAAATGAAATCCTGAAAAACTTTAAAGATGGCAGGATTGACATGCTTATCGGTACCCACAGGTTGCTTTCCAATGACATAAGGCCGAATGATCTGGGGCTTGTAATAGTGGATGAAGAGCAGAGATTTGGGGTAAACAGTAAGGAGAGAATAAAGCTGCTTAAAAAAGAAGTTGATGTCCTGACACTCTCTGCAACCCCAATCCCAAGGACCTTATACATGTCGCTTACGGGAATCAGAGATATTATTTTGATTGAAACTCATCCTGTAGGAAGAGTCCCTATTGAAACTTTTGTTGGTGAAAAAGATAATCTCGTCATCAAGATGGCGGTTGAAAGAGAAATCAAAAGGGGTGGTCAGGTTTATTATGTTTTCAACCGAATAGCAGGCTTGCAGGAAAAAAAATATCGTCTTCAGATACTTATTCCTGATGCAAGTATTGCTGTCACTCATGGAAGGATGGAAGGTGAAGAAATTGAAAAAATAATGCAGGACTTCTTAAACAAAAAGTACGATATACTCCTCACCACTTCAATTATTGAGTCGGGCATGGATATCAGCAATGTAAACACTCTTATTGTTGAAGACTCTCACAGGTTTGGGCTGGCTCAGCTATATCAGCTCAGAGGAAGAGTCGGAAGATCATCTGAAAAAGCTTATGCCTACTTTTTTTATCCTGATAGAATGCATCTGAATTTCCAGTCGTTCCAAAGGCTTAAAACGCTTTCAGATTATACTGAACTTGGTTCAGGATACAAAGTAGCAATGAAAGACCTGGAAATACGGGGTGCCGGAGAACTTTTAGGAGCCAGACAGCATGGGCATATTAATAGTGTAGGATTTGATATGTACTGCCAGATAATAAAGGAAGAAGTTGAAAAGCTGAAAGGCATTGCAGTAGAGGAAGATATCAATGTGCATATAGAGCTTCCTGTGAGTGCTTATATTCCAAAAAATTATATAAAAAATGAAAAAGAAAGAGTAAATATTTACAAAGCTTTAGGCAGTGCTAAAAGTGATGAGGATATAAAGAGAATAGCTTCAGGCATTGCTGACAGGTTTGGGAATGTTCCAAAACCGGTAAAAAATTTAATCAATATTGCTATTATAAAAAATATATTAAAAAAAGCTAAAATTGAAAAGATCATTTATAATTCAAGCAGGGGAATATTTCTGAAAAAAATAATGATGAGCGCTGCAAATGCTGTTAAAATGAGCGATAAAAATCCCAATCTTGTCTATTTGCCAAGAAGCGGAGAGGTTCTTATTAAAAATCCTGTCAAAAATTTAGATTTAGATTTAGTATTAAGCACTTTAAGTGATATAATAGGCTTTATTTAAAAATCCGGGAACATATAAAGCAAATTTAATATTATTAAAACAATTATAAAAAAGGATTCAAATTGAACGAAGATAATAATGAAAAAAAAAGATTTAAAGAAAGTTTATCACTGGGATGATGAAGAAATAATAAATGAAAAGGAAGAAACAAAAGAGATCCAGAGAGCGAAAAAAAAGACACTTAAAAACCAGCCAAAACCCAAAATTGTCCAGGAAACCAAAAAGGGTTTAACTAAAACAGCTAAAATTTTAATTTCGGTTGTAAGTGTAATTGTAGTGCTTGCGGTAGCCGCAGGAGTGATTTTTGGTTATTTTGGTTATAAATTTGACTTCAGTAAAACTTTAGCTACAGTCAATGATGCAAGTATTAAACAAAATGCCGTAGACACATATGTTGAATTCCTGAAAAACCAGGACCCCACATCTGTTCCTGCAGATAATACTCCGGAATTTAAAACACTTCAGGCTAATATCCTTGATTCATTAATAGTTTTAAATGTTCTTGAAAATTATGGTGCTAAAAATAATTTTAAGGTAACCCAGAAAGAAATTGATGACGCTTATCAGAATATTGTAAAAAATTATCCATCCGAGAGTGATTTTGAAAAGGATCTGGTTGCCAAAAAAATTAGCAAGGATTTTTTAATGAGTCAAATAAAAAGCCAGGTTCTCAGTAATAAAATTTTTACGGACGTTACAAAAAATATAACAATTTCTGATGCAGAAGTTAAGAAATATTATGATGACAACAAAGAAACCTTATTCAAGGTACCGGAACAGATTCAGGTAAGCCATATTTTGATAAAATTCAATGTGCCGGAAGGACAGGAGCTTAACGAACAATTAAAAAAGGAAGCCTATGATAAAATTAAGGCTATACAGGATAAATTAAAAAACGGGGAAGATTTTGCAGCGCTTGCAAAGTCATACTCTGAAGATACTGCGAGCAAAGAAAATGGCGGGGACATAGGATTAATCAGTGCAGGCCAAACCATTAAAGAATTCGAAGACGCAGCTTTTGCATTAAAAGTTGGAGAAGTCAGCGATGTTACAGAAACTACATATGGCTATCATTTAATCAAAGTTACAGACCATAAAGATCCATATATTAAAGATTTCGGTGAAGTAACTGACTCGATTAAATCCTATCTTTTAAATAGCAGGCAAAGCGGTGAGTGGGATAAATTTGTATCTGAACTTATACTTAAGACGAATATAATATATACTACTGATCTCAAGGGTGCGCTTCTTGACATTAATAAAAATAATCAGGGTACAGGCACAAGCGATACTCCGTCCACTGGTACATCAAGCACTGACAGCACTACAGGAAGCAGCGCAACAACAGGAACAACGGGAACGGAAGATACAACCGGGACCACTTAAGGCTAAGGCGGAAGCCAATGACAATTGAATTAACAGAAAAACTGTTGAACAACTTAGGTGATATAAAAAATCCGGGGGAATTGTTTTTAATCCTTGTTGCTGTTATGGAAAAGCTAAGGTCTTCGAAAGGTTGTGTCTGGGACAGGGAGCAAACGCATAAAACTATCAAGAAAAACCTCGTTGAAGAAGCTTACGAAGCTGTTGAATCAATTGAGGGTGGAAGTTACCAGGGATTAAAAGAAGAGCTTGGAGATATCCTTCTCCAGATCGTGTTTCACAGCCAGATTGCCCGGGAAAATTCTGAATTTGATATAAATGACGTGCTTCGAAGCATTTTGAATAAGCTTGTCAGGAGACACCCGCATGTCTTTGGGAATAAAGTGGTAGCAGGCAGCCAGGAAATTCTGGCAAACTGGGAAGATATAAAAAAAGAGGAGAGAAAAGAAAAGTCGAGCCAGGATTTGTCTGTTTTTACGAATATCCCCAAAATGCTGCCATCACTTCATTATGCCAATGAAATACAATTAAGAGCTGCAAGATTTGGATTTGACTGGGAAAAAAGCAATGATGTTCTTGATAAAATAAAAGAGGAAATTAAAGAACTGAAAAAGGAACTTCCGGGTGGAAAAATCGCCCAAATATCTGACGAACTTGGCGATATTTTGTTCAGTATCGTAAATTTAAGCAGACACTTAAAGATTGACAGCGAAGAGAGTTTAAAAAATACATGCAAAAAATTCATTGATAGATTTGATTTTATGGAAGATTATGCTTTAAAACATGGCCTTGATTTTAAAAATCTATCACTTGCCGAAAAGGAAAAACTCTGGGAAATTGCAAAAAAGAGTTAAAATATGTTATAATTAATGCCTGTAATAAATATAATTAATTTAAAAAATAATAAATATTTTTTCCAGCAAGAATCGTAGCAATATTTATTGAAAAAAATAAAATGGAAAAAAATAT
>JAMCVO010000672.1 GCA_023475715.1 Actinomycetota bacterium | reverse complement strand
AATGCAGAGCTTGTTGAAAAGATTGTAAAGATATCAGAGGCATTAGGTCGTGAGATTGCCAGCCCTACAGAAGCAAGAGCAATAATAAATAGGAAGAAATAAGAACATTATCAATTCTTTCTGAATTTTCATAAATTCAGAAAGAATTGAGGTAACACAAAAAAATAATTATTGACTATATAATTAAGATAAGTCAAGTTAAAAATTAATATGAAAAATATGTTAAACAATAACAATAATAATATTATATTAAGAGCTAAGAAAGTAACCAAAAAGTTTCCGGGTACCGTAGCATTAAAAGACTTCGATTTCGAGTTGTTTAAGGGTGAAGTGCACGCACTGGTTGGAGAAAATGGTGCTGGTAAGTCAACTTTTATAAAACTTCTATCAGGGGTTTATAAGCCTGATGAAGGTGAAATAAAAATTGAAAATGAAGTGGTTACTCATTTTACTCCAAAAGTTCTTTTAGGGAAGGGTGTAGGTACTGTATTTCAAGAATTAAGCTTAGTCCCTCAGCTTACTATTGAAGAGAATATTTTTCTAGGAAAAGAAAATACCAGGTTTGGCGTGATTGATAGCAAAAGAAGGACTGAATTAACATTGAGATATCTGGAGGAAGTCGGATTTAATATTAGTCCCAAGACAGTAGTTGAAAGTTTAAGAGCAGGCGAAAAAAGAATAGTTGAAATTATTTGTGCACTTTCAGAAAATCCAAAAATATTAATATTTGATGAACCCACTGAAGCATTAACTGATGAACAAACAACTGTATTATTTAAAATAATTGAAAAATTAAAAAAGGATGAAGTTGGAATAATTTACATAAGTCATAAATTAAGTGAAATATTTAAAGTAGCTAATCGAGTTACAGTATTGCGGGATGGTGTTTCTAGGGGGACTTTTAATATAAATGAAGTTGATATGGAAAAATTAGTTAAGTTAATGGTAGGCAGGGAAATAAAAGATTTATTTCCTGAAAGAGAAACAAGGAGTTATAAAAAAGAAGATATTATTTTAGAAATAAAAGATTTAAACGTTAAAGGGATTTTAAAACATATTTCTTTCCAATTGTCAAAAGGTGAAATTTTAGGAATCAGCGGTTTAGTTGGAGCTGGAAGAACAGAAATAGTTATGGCTATTATGGGATTATTACCCATAGAAGGGGGAGAAATAATATTTAAAAATAAAGTTTTACACCATCCAAACCCAGAAACTATTAAAAATTTAGGCATTGGAATAATACCAGAAGATAGATATTCACAGGGGCTGGTTCAATATATGAGCGTGCGAGACAATATTATTTTATCTTCTCTGCATAAAAAAGACTTATCAGGCATGATATTTCTGAAGGAACGTATTATTAATTCAAAAGTACGAGATTTAGTTAATAGTTTGGATATAAAAGTTTCAAATGGAAATATCAATATGGAGGTTATGAGTCTAAGTGGTGGAAATCAGCAAAAAGTTGTGATTGCTAAAAATTTGTGTTTGAATTCTGATTTAATTATTTTTGATGAGCCAACACAAGGAATAGATGTAGCAACAAAATATGAAGTTTATAAATTGGTAAAAGACCTTTCTTTAAATGGAGTATCTATAATGTTGATATCTTCTGACATGAAAGAAATATTGGGATTAACCGACAGAGTTTTAGTTATAAGAAAAGGGGAAATTGTTGCATCATATCTTACAGAAAACACCACTGAGGAGATGATCCTTAAAGATGCTCTTCGTGTTTAAATTATATAAGAAATATTAGAACAATTAAAAGGTAAAAAATGAATGAATTTATAAATAATAAAGCTAAAGGTATGGGAGAGGTATGGCTTTAGAAAAAATAATTAAAAGGAAAATTACCTGGGGAAAAATTCCTTGGGGGAAAATAGGTCTACCTATCGCTATTATTTTGGTGTCAGTAATTTTTGGAATTATTAATCCAGTGTTTTTTTCATTTGGCAATTTAATGAACATTGGTAGACAAATTGCTTTTATAGGGTTAATGGCTTGGGGTCAAACAATGGTTATTATTATGGCGGGGATAGATTTATCACTGGGCGCTATGGCAGCTTTTTTAAGTATTGTTACAGCACTTATTATTAGATATTATGACTCTTCTTTGAGTGGAGTTATAGTTGCAATATCAGCTGTAATTATAATTGGTTTAATAGTGGGAATAATAAAAGGTATTTTAATAGAAAAGTTTGGTATTCCATCTTTTATAACAACACTTGGCTTAATGACCATATTTTCCGGGGCTGCATTAACACTTAGTAGTGGAACAACTATTTTTGGTTTAAAATCAGAGTTTTTCAAATGGGTAGGGAACGGAGATGTTTTCAGGGTACCATTTAGTTTAATTATTATGTTTATACTACTAGCTCTTACACAATTTATTCTTAAAAAAACCAGGCTAGGTATAATTACTTACGCAATAGGTGGAAACGAAACAGCTGCAAAATGGGCAGGAATTAATATATTGAAGTATAGAATTTATGTTTATACATATTGCACGGTAATATCTGCTATTGCTGCAATATTTATGACTTCAAGGGTGAATTCTGGACAACCATATTTAGGAGGGGATATAGCATTACAGTCAATTGCTGCAGTATGCATAGGGGGCACTTCATTATTTGGTGGAGTAGGTAGTGCAATAGGAACATTACTCGGTGTAATATTAATTGGTGTTTTAAGTAACGGCCTAAATTTGATGGGAGTTATTAGTTATGTCCAGGCCATGGTAATAGGTTTTGTAATACTAATAGCTGTATATGTAAGTATTATAAAAAGAAAATAAGTAGTTTTTTAAAAAGCTACTGTTAATTTAGAATAGTATGAGAATTACTATCAGGAAAAATTTTAAATAAATATATTTAAAAATAAACTATAACTCAGGGAGGTGATTTGTTTAGGTTTTAGCAGACAGTCGATAAGTTAAAAGAAAATAAAAAATTGATGGAAGGATGTAAGTTATGAAAAGGAAAATATCAATAGCGTTGCTTAGTTTTATATTGATTCTAGTCCTGACTATAGGTGCTAACTTTATTGGTTGCAAAACTCAGGCTACTGCACAATTAAAACAATCAGTTATATCGGTATTTATTCCAGATGCAGGCAATGCATACTACCAGAATAAAGTTTACGGATATTCTCTGGGCAGTGAGTTATTAAAAGTTGAGTATCCTGACTACGATGTTAAGTTAGAATTATATGATGCAGGTGGTTATGATAAGGCAATGAAGCAAATAGCTCAGGTTGAAGATGCTATTACTAGAAAAGTAAACGGCATAGTTCTTTCTGCTTGTGATAGCGAAGCTCTTATTGAGGTTACAAAAAAAGCGTTAGCTGCTGGAATTCCAGTAGTAGCTGATGATGTATTGGTAAATACAGATGTTCCAATGAAAGCTGCTGAATATAGCTATAGGGTAGGTCTTAATAGCGGTGAGTATATGGCAAAGATGTTAAATGGAAAAGGGAATGTAGTTCTTATTAAGGGTCCAGCAGGTGTTGGTTTATTTACTGAAAGAGCAAGAGGCATAGCTGATGCATTCAAGAGATTCCCAGATATCAAAATAATAGGAGAACAATTCAATAACAATGATAATATTACAGTTAGAAAAATAATGGAAGACTGGGTTACAAAATTTGGTGATCAAATTACTGGGTTTTGGTCAACAAACTCGATGGTTGCAACTGCTGCGTGTGATGCTATGCAAGCCGGTGGGCTTAATAAGGACAATATACTGGTTGTTGCAATAGATTTTAGTGATGTTGCTCTTGAATATATGGGTAATGGTTGGATTGATGGCTTGATTCCTTGTCAACCTATAAAGTTAGCAAGAATGACATTTATGAATGCATTTTATGCATCTATTGGTAGAGAGATACCAAAAACACTTTACACTACTGATGATATTGTAATAGATAAAGATGCACTGCCTACTTTTGATCAATCTGATGCTATTGCTCCAAAAGATTGGAAACCAAACTGGAAATCATAAAAATTCAGTTTCTTTTCTAAAAGCTATAAAAAATTAGCTTAGAAGATATTATTGAAAAACTACAGGTTTTCTTATAAATAATAAAACATAAGAAAACCTGTAGTTTATTACTTATATTACAGTCAATCAATACAAAAAGAGTGTCTAAAAGATTTAGACCTAACAATTAGTGAAGCATACCAGGAGGTTTCTTAATGAACTCTAGAGAAAGAATTCTTAAAACTATTAATCATAAAGAACCAGATAGAGTTCCAATAGATATAGGGGGATCGTTAGCAACAACGATACATCGAATTATTTATGATAAACTAAAAAGAGAATTTGGTATGAAGGCTGGTAAAGAAGAAATATTAGAGTTTGCCCTTCAGAGTGTAGTGTTAAATGATAAAGTCCTAAAAAAACTTCACGGGGATGTGATTGGAATATATTCCAAGCCTCCTAAAAGCTGGAAAATGAAAATAGATCTTGAAGATAATTCTTATATTGATGAATGGGGCATAAAATATAGAGCTACCAAAAGTGGTTTGTATTTTGACATAATAGACTATGCTATAAAAGAAGTTACCATGGATAAGTTAGATAGATTTAATTGGCCAGATCCACATGAGGAAGGAAGATTTGAAGGATTGGAAGAAAAAGCAAAGCACTATTATGAAAATACAGATTATGCTTTAAGTGTTGGATGTACATTTGGAGGTGGTATATTGCAAGATGGCGCATGGCTGGTTGGGTTTGAGAACTGGTTTAGTCTTTTAGCGCTCGATAAAAATCTTGCGGGAAAAGTAATGGACAAGCTTTTAAAATTCCATATAGGTTATTGGGATGCTATGCTATCAAGAATAGGAAAATATGTTCAGGTTGTAGTGATTGCGGATGATTTAGGAACACAGGATAATCTCTTCATTTCTCCTAAAGTATTTCGTGAGCTTATTAAACCAAGATACATAAAATTAATAGATTTTATTAAAAGTAAAGCGAATGTTAAAGTATTCCTTCATTCAGATGGAGCGATTAGAGAACTTATACCAGACCTAATTGAGGTTGGTATTGATATATTAAACCCAATACAAGTATCAGCAAGAGGAATGGGAGATACAAAGGCATTAAAAGAAGAATTTGGTGAAAAATTAGTATTTTGGGGTGGAGGATGCGATACGCAAAAAATATTGCCATTTGGAAAACCAGATAACATAAAAAGAGAAGTAGAAAAAAGAATTAGTGACCTTAAACCGGGAGGTGGTTTTGTATTTGCACCAGTTCATAACATTCAACCAGAAGTTCCTGTTCAAAATGTGTTAACTTTATATGAAACCGCATTACAATTCGGGTATTATTAATTTAAAATATATATCTATATTTTTTAGAGTATAAAAAAGATTAATTATTTATGGTGTAATGTTTATTCATTTTAAAATCTATGTCTAAAAGGGGAATCAACTATGGGGAAGATCTATAACTGGGGCATCATCGGTCCCGGTATGATTGCACACCGAGCGATGGTCGGACTACAACAAATACCTAACGCACGTCTTTATGCTACTGCATCGCAAACACTGGGGAAAGCGGAAGCTTTTTCCAAGCTATAGTACCCCTAAGTGGTATACCTCTTACGAGGAATTAGCAGCAGATCCTGAAGTGGATATTATCTATATTGCTACAACCAACCACTTACATATGAATAATATCTCGTATTGACAAAGAAATTTTTTAAGTTATAATTTTTATAATTTATAAATTATAAATTATAAATTATTCATGAAAACTGTCAAAGAACAAGTGTACGATGAAATCAAAAATTTAATACTCTTAGGTAAAATATTGCCTGGTGAAAGAATATCATATAATAAATTAGTAACTAATCTAGATGTTAGTTTAATACCACTTAGAGAAGCAATGAATTTATTAGAGGCAGATGGTTTAATAGAAATAAAATCAAGAAAAGGTGTTTTTGTTAAAGATTTAAAGGAATCTGAAGTTGATGAAATATATTATTTAAGAGAGATATTAGAACCTATCGTACTAAGAGAAGCAATTCTAAATATTAATGAAAATCAAATAAAAAAATTAAAAAATTTAAATATTGAAATAGAAAAATCAAAAAAGGATTCTAATTCACATCTACTATTTTTACAAAATAAAGATTTTCATATTTATATTTATAGTATAGCCAACAAACCTTTTTTATTAAAATTGATACAACAACTTTGGAAATGGACGGCACCATATAGGATTATATATTACAATCAATCAAGACAAAAAGAACAAATAAAAGACTTACACTTAACAATTATTGAAGCATGTGAAAAAAAAGATCCTGAAATTGCGGTTAATGCAATGTTGAGACATTTTGAAGACGCTAAGTTAGAATTAAAAAAAATAATAAAAACATTTAATAAGGAGGCTAATTTATGAGTAATTATTATTTTGATTTTACAGTTCCTGATTTAAAAGAAATAATAAAAAAATGTGACGTTATAGTGGTACCAATGGGGAGCTGTGAAAAACATGGGCCACACTGTCCAATAGGTGTCGACAGTTCAACTACTTATACCATTGCATCAGGAGGGTCAGAGAAGGCTAATGTCCTATATACTCCTATAGTACCCTTTGGTTATTCACCTCACCACATGGGCAATATTAGTAATGGTAGCGGAACTATTACTCTTAGTGGAGGTACTTATCGTAATTTAATTTATGATATAGCCAGGAGTTTAATTTACCATGGTTTTAACAAAATTGTCTTTGTTTCTATTCATGGTTCAAATACACTAGTAATTGAAGAGGTTTTAAGAAGAGTAAGGTATGATACCGGAGCATTTGTTTGTTGGTACAAACCTTGTTGTGAGAGAAATTTAGAATTATTCCAAGATATTTTAGAAGGCGATAAAGAAGATACTCCCGGTTGGCATTCAGGTGAGGAAGAAACATCTCATGCGCTGGCATATAAAGATTCTATTGTTATTATGGAAAGGGCAAAAAAAGATACTGCTCATGCTCCAAGGTGGCTTACGGATAAATTCTCAAAAATTGATGGAAGCAGGACAGTAGAATTTGGAGGTATGGATAATATTATGATACCAATGGAACATCATGAATATTGCGATACTGCAACTATAGGCGATCCATCAAAAGCAAGTAAAGAGAAGGGAGAAAAATTGTTTCAAATACAGTCTGGTCATTTAGCCTCCTTCCTTGAAGAGATAAAGAAAATAAAAATTATAGTTCCAGAAGAAAAAAGAGATTATCCTGATAGAAGTTGGAGATAATTTTTTATTGTTTTTTCTTACCATAATTGAAAAATATTTTTAGTTTTGGTTTAACTTGTGGAGCAGTCTAAGAATAAAATATTAAAAAATATTTAGAGAATAAATATTTATTGGAGTGTAATAAAAAATGAATATTGCAATAATTGCTACTATAGATACAAAATTAGAGGAATCCATATACATGAAGGATTATATCGAAAAAAATAATCTTGGAACTATTTTAATAGATGTAGGTGTTTTTAGAGATTTTGAAGTTGCAGATATAAATATAAAAAAAATTCTCAAAGAAAAAAATTATGATTTAAAAAAAGCTATCTTAGTGGAAAAAAGGTCTGAAATTATAGAAAAAATAGGATTATGTTGTGGAGAGATATTAGAGAGTTTGTATAAGAGGAATGAGATAGATGGAGTAATCAGCATAGGGGGTAATCAAGGTACAGCAATTTTTGGGATTGCTATACAAAAATTACCCTTTTTTTTGCCAAAGGTTTTAGTAACAACAATTGCCTCAGGCAACATGAGGCCTTACATTAAGAATAAAGATATCTTTACTGTTTTTTCAATTACTGATTTTGCAGGAGGAATAAATTTTATAAATAAATGTGTTGTAGATAATGCACTGGACTCTATTGTTGCGATGGCTAAAAACAAAAAAATTTGTAAGAAGCCTGATAAGAAGGTAATTGCTATAACTGCATTTGGTAATACATCCAAAGGTGCTATTATCTGTGCTGATTTATTGAAAAAGTTAGATTTTTCACCTGTTATTTTCCATTCATCTGGAGCCGGTGGTTCAGCTATGGAAGATTTAATAGATAATAATTATGTTGATGGGGTTATTGATTTAACTCCTCATGAAATTATTGGTGAGATATTTAATTTTGATATTTATAAACCAACATCCGGGGAAAGATTAGTTTCTGCATCAAAAAAAGGTATTCCACAAGTGTTATCAACTGGAGGATTGGATTATTTTGTGTTTGGACCACCAGATACAATGCCACGTTTTTTGCAAAACAGAAAAATTCATTACCATAATCCCTATAATACTAATGTTAGAATATCAGGGAAAGAATTAATAAAAGTAGCTGATCTTATGGCAAAAAGAATAAATGGTTCCAGGGGACCGGTTGCATTATTAATTCCAATGAAAGGATGGTCCGAAATTGGGTCTATAAATAATATTTTATATGACAATGAAGCGAACAACATGTTTGTTAACAGAGTGGAGAAAAAAATTAAGTTATCTAAAAATAAAATTTTAGAAAAAATAAATAAAAATATAAATAGCCCGGAGTTTTGTGAGTATTGTGTAAAAAGATTGAATATGTTTTTTGATATGCAGAGTAATGAAAGTTAGCTATAAGTTTAAAATAATTACAATAAATTCAAAATGTTAAAAGAAATTAAAATAAGGAAAGATTTAGCATATTATTCAAACCTTATTTATTTAAAAGGACTAGTCAGTGCTTCAGGTGGGAATATTTCTTATAAATTAAAAGAAAATTTATTTCTTATCAGTCCTACCAATAGTGCGTTAGGTAGAATAAATTACAAAGATTTTATTAAAATAAATAGTGATTTAAAAGTATTGAATGGAAATGCTAAACCATCAAAAGAAGCATTAATGCACTTAGCTGTTTATGAGGAAAGAAGTAGAGTTTCTTGCGTAATGCACACCCATCCGATTTTTGCTACTTCTTTTACAATAAAAAATGAAAAGATACCAATGATTACAGTTATGGCAGAATTAAAGATAATAGATACACCTATTATTGGATATGCGAAACCTGGGTCATTTGAACTCAAAGAAATGGTAAAGAATAAATTAAAAGAAATTGATGACAGCATAGCTAATATATTATTAAGTTGTCATGGAATATTGACTTTTGGGGAAAGTATTGAACAAACTTTTAATACTACAGAGTTAATAGAGGATACAGCAAAAATAGCATTTTATTCATCTATGTTATCTTAAAGCTAGATAAAATATAAAACAGGCTCAGATTTGAATTAAAACTCAAGATAACCGTAAGTATCTGAAAATTTGATAATTTTTATTTATATACAAGTTTTACGGGATTTAATTCTCTCGTAAATTATTAGAAAGATGATTATAAGCGAAGATACTCCTGAGAAGACTAATGCGACTGTAATGGAGAAAGTAAGATTAGTCTCTGCTATTTTTTTAGTAATGAATGGTGCCATAGTTTTACCAATATATAATGAAGCAAAAATTAGTGATGCAAGTATACCTCTTCCTTTTTCATAAATTGTACTTCCGGATGAAACAAGAAGCGGGTACATAGCAGAAAATCCAAGCCCTGCAAGACTTATATTTGCAAATAAAAAGAATCTTGACTTTGATAAGACAAAAAATATTATTGAAATGAAAGCCAGCCCAGAAATTGTAATAAGTATTGTTTTGACTTTAACTTTTCCTGTTAAAACACTTGCAATAAATCTTCCTAAAACAGTAAATGTCTGGAAAAAGGTAATGCTCAGAGCAGCGCTTTGTATATCCATATTTTTTGCAAGCCTCAAATAAGTTGGCGCCCATGTTGCAATGACAGTCTCTGCTGTGCAATAAATTGCAGCGACAAGGAGGATCATTATGAAAATAAAATTTTTATCTCTTTCGACAAATACTTCCCTGAATAAAATTTTCTGTGTTTTTGCAGCAATTATCCTGTTTTGGCCATTTAGTGATATTAAAATATAAAGCACCATAGTAATTAATATTGCCCCAGCACTTATAAGATATGTAAACCGCCAGCTTATCTCGTTTTTTACAAGGCTGGATGAGATAAGTGGTGCAATCAAAGCTCCTATTGGATAGAAGCTTAGCATTATGAAAAAAAGCCTGTCTTTATTTTTTATTTTACATGCCAGGAGATTTTCAGTTGACTGTATATAATTTATTCCAATTATTTATAGAACAACTACATAGAGTGTAAAAAAAACTGATATATGCCTTGCAAAAAAGAATGTTACATTGATTGCAATTAGAAAAGCATATGCGATTATTATAATGACTGCTCTTTTGAATCTTCTATTATAAAATACAGATGTGAGCTGACCTGCAATCATTCCAATTGGGAAAAAAGTAAAAATAAGATTAATATTTTCTGGAGTTGTTCCAAGATCTTTTGCCATTTCAATAAGCACTGAACCAATAGACATAAATATTATTGGTACAAGAAAGAGGGTAAGAAAATTTGGCATCTGCATAAGGTAATCCTTGAAAGTTTCTCTACTTTCATTTATATAGTAATTTGAATCAATAGCCTTATTTTCCATCATTTTCAATTAAATAAATCTCTAAATTTTTTTTAGCGGATCATTTATTTTTTAAAAAGAATTTCTTACTAAAATGATTATGAGATTTTACCAATAAAATTCCAAATAATCTAATAGATTTTAAGTAGCAAATCAATGAATGTTTGGTATTGACATGATTTTGCCTTTGATATATTATACAAACATAAGATGTTCATATAATCTGATGATAGGATGATTAAAATAATACAAGAAGAACCCATAGAAAGATTCAGTGTATCTGAGGGTGTTCTAAAAAGGATTATTGAGTTAATTAGGAAGGGGGATTTAAAGCCAGGGGATAAACTTCCTTCAATACAGATATTTAGTGAAAAAATGCGAGTAGGCGCAAGTTCAGTAAGAGAAGCTTTAAAACAATTACAAATTATAGGGTTGGTCACCATTAAACAGGGTGAAGGTACTTTTATAAGCGATAAAGCCAGTCCTGCTTATATATCTAATAATATAGGGTATTTATTAGATATGAAAAAACCAGATATTTTATATTGCCTGGAAATAAGGAAAATAATAGAAAAAGGAGCTGTAGCATTAGCAGCAGAAAGAGCTTCTGAAAATGAAATAAATAAGTTGGGTGATAGCATCCAGAGAATGAAGGGTATAATTGACAATCCTAAAGAATTTGCTCTTGAAAATATTAATTTTCATCTTACAATAGTTGAAGCCTCGAAAAATCCGATACTACCAGTAATTTTTAATTCTATTTATGATTTATTTATAGAAGAACAACAAATAGTAGCAAATGTTTTAGATTTAAAATCCAAATCTATCGAACATCATAAAAATATTTATAATGCCATAAAAAATCATAATATTGATAAAGCAATAAAAGAAATGGAAAAACATTTGAATCACATTCAACAAGCAATTCTTAATAATTAAACTAGATAATAATTCTAATAATAAAAGCTAGCTAATATAACAAGAAAATAAGGAGAAAAAAAATGCCAAGAAAAAAAAGCTGGAATCTGTATGATATATCACATACAGAAGTAGCTGAAATGTTAAAAAAAACAGATACTATACTAATTCCAATGGGTAGTTTAGAAAAACATGGTGCCCACGACCCTCTCTCTACAGATCTTATAACTACTTTACATGTTGTAGAACAGGCAGCATCAAAGGCCGAAGTACCATATTTGCCTGCAATGCCATTTGGATATTCTCCTCATCATATGGGAAGAGTAAATGAAGGAACAGGTACTATAACTTTTAGTGGGGATACTTATAGACGAATTGTTTATGAAATTACCAGAAGTTTAATTTACCATGGATTTAGTAAAATGATTTTTGTTTCTCATCATGCTTCAAATGTTAAAGTAATTGATGATATTTTCCGCAGATTGTATTACACAACTGGTTGTTTTGTATGCTGGTATAAGACTCCAACAGAAAGAACATATTCAGTTTTAGGAGATATCATCGAGGGGCCTCCGGAAGAAACACCGGGATGGCATGCCGGCGAATTAGAAACTTCCACAGTTATGGCTTATGATATGGATAAAATAGATACAGACCAAATGGAAAAAGGCCGTACCCATGCTCCTGCTTTTATGGGACCAAACTTTCGTAAGAAAGACGGTGACCCAAATGTTGAATTCAAAGGAGTGGAAACTATAATGGTGCCTATGGAGCACCATGATTACTGTGATAATGCAGTTATTGGCAATCCTTTTAGAGCAACCCCTGAAAAAGGAAGAAGATATTTTGACTTAGTTTCAGACCATTTAGCTGATTTCATTAAAGAAGTTAAAAAATTTAAAATTGAAATAAAAAATAGAGATTATCCCGAGCGAGCTTAGTTTTTATTATATAAATAAAAGAAAATCCACACCTGGAAAGATGGATATGGATGATTATAGAATAAAAGGAATAAGGACAATAAGCTATTGCTGAGATTCATCATTCTCTAGTTGCAAAGGAAAAGTAATTTTCGAATTTAAAGGAGGCTTTTTTTGAAAGCAAAAAAATTATCAGGAGTGTTGGTTCCTATATGTA
>JAMCVO010000265.1:11083-12683 GCA_023475715.1 Actinomycetota bacterium | reverse complement strand
AGCACCATGAATCCGGAAGAATTAACAAACTTTTATTTCCAGGAATACGGGGTACATGCCTGTTCATTTAGACTTGGTGATGTATATGGTCCCCTTGATACTCACATTAACCTGATCCCGGTTATGATAAGGCGCGCCCTTGCCGGAAAGTCACTTGAGATCCCTTATGGCGGTGATCATGTTGACAGTCATACCTACAATAAGGATATAGCAGAGGCAATATATTCTGCATTTACTGCAAAGACTCTTAAAAGAAGTATCTATAATATAACTGGCGGGAGAAACTGGAAAATGACCGAAACTGCAAAAGCGGTAATGAATGTAATTCCAGGCTCAGAAATAAAGCTTGGACCCGGTATGATTCCTAACGGATTTTTTGGTATCTCTTATGTAAGACCGCCTATATCTGTAAAGACAGCTCAAGAAGAACTTGGCTATAAAGTAACGCCACTAGAACAGGGAATAAAAGAAACCGCAGAATGGATGAAGAAAAACTGGGATTTTATACCCAGAGGTTATTTTGATTTACTTCCGGATTCATGGTGGGTTAAGTAGAAAATTACTGTCCTGACAGTTTTTTATAGAGTAATGAGATATACTTAAAATATTAGATACAGGTTGATAAATATATGTAAAATGTTGTAGACTCATAAATTAGGTACTTATTGAAAAGGGGAGACATTGATTATGAAATCAGAGAAAAATAATCAGAGCGTGCATAAACAGGGAGACGTGGATCTTTGGGGAGATGTTTTACTATCAGAGATTGAAAACTTTGGGGTTGATTCAGGTAAGATAGCCATATGGTTTCTAAGTGATTCCTGTTTTGTGATTAAGACTGCTAAGTGCATCCTTTATACTGATCCATATTTCGGGGGGTCATGGCCAGAGCATAATTCTATGCGAATGACCAGTGTCCCGCTTGAACCAAACCTTATCAAAAAGGCTGATATAGTATTGTGCAGTCATGAGCATGGAGATCACTGTCATTACGAATCTTTACAACCGTTTTATTCTAATACAAAGTCAATATTTGCAGGTCCTAAACCTGCGGCCAAACTTATGCGGGACTGGAATTTCGGTGAAAGCAGAATCAAAGAGGTAGGTCCGGGAGATAAGGTAAGTTGCGGAGATATCGATGTTTATGCGACAGAAACCTATGACCCTGGGTCAGAAGGAGCTGTAACCTATATAATTCAAGCTGACGGAACAACTCTCTTTTTTACGGGAGATTCCCAGTATTTTGATGGTTTTTTAAAGACAGGTGCAAAGTGGGATATTGATATTGCATTTATAAATTTTGGTAATAGCCCTCCGGGCAAACAATACTATATGACCCCATCTGACTTTTTAAGAACTGCACGGGATTTACGGGCCAAGAAAGCAGTTCCCATGCATTGGGACATATGGACATACTCATATCAGGATCCTATTATTTTAAATGATCTTCAAAAATATGATAAAAATAAAGTTGATGTATTAATAATGAGGTTGTAAAGATTCGTAATGACAGTGATCTCCATGCTCATGACTGCACAATACTATATCAGCCTTTTTGATAAGGTTTGGTTCAAGCGGGACACTGGTCATTCGCATAGAA
>JAMCVO010000265.1:6915-11073 GCA_023475715.1 Actinomycetota bacterium | reverse complement strand
ATCAGGATCCTATTATTTTAAATGATCTTCAAAAATATGATAAAAATAAAGTTGATGTATTAATAATGAGGTTGGGAGATAAAGTCGTTTATCCTTATTGAGGATCAATCATTAATGTTTATTCCCGGGTAACGGCAATTATAAGTGACAAATATTAATATTTTAAAAAAGTTATAATGAATTCTAAAAATAAGAAAAAAGATATATCAATTAAAGATATATCAATTAAAGATATACCGATTAAAGATATTACAATTAAAGATATTGCCAAAGAAGCTGGAGTTTCACTGGGGACAGTATCTAATTTTTTTAATAGAAGGGCCATTGTCAGTAATAAACTCTCAAAGCGAATCCAGAAGGTTATATCAAAACATAATTATCGCATAAATCTTTCAGCAAGCAGCTTGAGGGGGAAAATTACCAAAATGATTGGTGTAATCATTCCTGACAGCTCAAGCGTAGGCTTCTCATTTGTCACTAAGGAAATTGAAAAACTCGCCCATGAATTTGGGTACAGCGTAGTTGTTTGTAATAGTGATAATAATTTTGAAGCTGAAGTGGAATATGTTAACGTGCTTAAATCAAGGAATGTGGATGGAATAATAGTATTACCATCTAAAGAAGATATAAAGATATTTGACGGGTTAGACTTAAATAGGGTACCTGTCGTTTTAATAAACAGAAAAATTGATAATTCTAATGTTGATTATGTGACCATTGACATGTACGGTGCCTTAACAAAAGCTATAAATTATTTGGTGGGACTGAAACATAAAAAAATAGCCATTATGATCAGGGAAGTTGATCTGGCACAAAGCAAAGAAAGATTAAAGGCATACAAAGATGGATTAAAAAATAATAATATCGATTTTAATAAAAAATTCATAATTAGCGGTCCGGGCTTTTTTGTGGAAGATGGGTATAAGGATATGGTTCAAATTTTAAATTTAGAAGATAGACCCACTGCCGTTATAGCTTATAATGATAATATGGCAATAGGTGCCATAAAGGCTATTAAAGATCATAACCTTAAAATTCCTGATGATTTCTCGATTATTGGTTTTGACAACATCTACATTGATGATTATTTAGAACCAACACTCACATCTTTAACTTTTCAGAAAAAGGAGATAGCAAACAAAGCTTTTAATTTATTGTTAAAAAGAATGAATGGAGATAAAGGAATACCCCAAGGGATAATAGTATCTTCATCATTGGTTATAAGAAATAGTACTGGTGAAAATAGGAAGAATTGATTAAGCTAAGAACCGGAATGGTCAATCAATTATTATATTTTTCCCTACTTTAGATGGAATTTTATTAATTACATTTTTTTGTGTATATTCAATCGAGAAGATAGACTCCTTCTTATATTTTTTAATCAGTGTAAAAACCTGGTTTTACCAATGCCTAAAATCTTCTAATTTTTAAATGACATATTTTAAAATATTATTGACAAAGTTGCTGCTGTGTATTACGCTTGAAAAGTTTCAAAATCATAACGTTTCATTAAATGATCAATAAAAATAATAATATAAAATCAATTTGGGAAAAAGTAGAAGCACAATGGCCTGCAAAACTACCTGTTTCTAATTTTACCGAATCAACAAATTTTAATGCATTAAAAAATAAACTGGAAAACTTTCTTCTTGAAAGGGGAGTAAATGTTCAGAGTTTCAGCCACTTTGGCTTTGTTGTATCAAGTATTGAAAGATCTGTTGAGGTTCTTAAAATGTTTGACAGAGGAAGTTCAGGCAAGCTTGCAAGAGATTGGGTAGAGGCATATAAAGTCTATGTAGGACGCATTATGTTCAATGACAGGGAACTGGAGTTTATAGAACCAAAAGGAGAGAGTTTTTTTAATGTATTCCTAAAAGGGGAAGGTGAAGGACTTCACCACCTGGCTTTCCAGGTCAATGACATTGAGAGCTGCTTTAAGAAATTAAAGAAAAATGGGATTGAAGCAATAGACGAGAAACCTCGTCCCGGCTCACATGGCAAGGTAGCCTTTTTTATGCCAGGATTATTTGGCAGTATATACATAGAATTATTTCAGGAATATAAGTAATCTACTTAAAAATAATCCTGATTGGGATAAAAAGATAATACCTGATTTTAGGAGAGCATACCTTGAAGACGGACTAAGTGTTAAAAAATTAGAGGAATAATGATAAATCAATATTATAAAAGCTTAATAATGAGTTTAATTCTATGCCAAGCGTTTTGATCACGGGAGCAGGTAATGAATGCAATTCCTGGTTCAGCAATAAAACTTGGACCCGGAATGTTTCCCAATGGATTTTTTGGTATCTCTTATTTAAGACCGCCTATCTCTGTAAAGGCAGCACAAGAGGAATTGGGTTATATGGCTACACCACTTGAGCAAGGAATAAAAGAAACTGCAGAATGGATGAAGAAAAACTGGGACTTTGTTCCCACAGGTTATTTTGATTTACTGCCAGACTCCTGGTGGGTCAAATAGAATAAAAAGGTTTTAAGTGAAATAAAATGAATTCTAAAAATAAGAAAAAGGTTATTACAATTAAAGATATTGCCAAAGAAGCTGGAGTATCTATTGGAACAGTATCTAAATTTTTTAATAAAAGATCAGTTGTTAGTGAAAAACTTTCAGCACAAATACAAAAAGTAATATCCAAACATAATTACCGCATTAATATTTCAGCAAGCAGCTTGAGAGGTAAAATTACCAAAATGATCGGTGTAATCATTCCTGATAGCTCAAGCTTACACTTCTCGTTTGTTATTAAGGAAATTGAAAAGCTTGCCCATGAATTTGGGTACAGTGTAGTTGTTTGTAATAGTGATAATAATTTTGACGCTGAAGTGGAATATATGAATGTGCTTAAATCCAGAAATATAGATGGTTTGATAATTATACCTTCTGAAGAAAATATAAGAATTCTTGAAGGGTTAGATCTGGAAAAAACACCGGTTGTTCTCATAAACAGGAGAATTAAAAATTCCAATGTCGATTTTGTAAACATTGACATGTATGATGCTTTAATAAAGGCTATCAATTATTTGGTAGAGTTGAAGCATAAAAAAATAGCTCTTATGATCAGGGAGGTTAATCTTGCACAAAGCAAAGAAAGATTAAAAGCATATAAGGATGGATTAAAAAATAATAATATTGATTTTAATAAAAATTTTATAATTAATGGTCCGGGCTTTTTTGTGGAAGATGGCTATAACGATATGGTTAAAATTTTAAGTTTAGATAATAAACCAACGGCTGTTATTGTATATAATGATAATATGGCAATAGGTGCCATAAAAGCTGTTAAAGATCATAACCTTAAAGTTCCTGATGATTTCTCTGTTGTCGGTTTTGACAATAGCTTTATTGATGATTATTTAGAACCCACACTTACATCGTTAAATTTTCCGAAAGAGGAGATAGCAATAAGGGCTTTTAATCTATTATTAGCAAGAATGAATGGAGATAAGAGCTTACCAAAGGACATAATAGTATCCTCATCATTGGTTATAAGAAATAGTACAGGTGAAAATAAGAAAATTGATTAAGATACCAGTTTAATAAGTTGTTATTACGAGAGGAATAATTGATGATTACACAGAAAGACAGAATGATCAATGCATTAAATCTAAAAATGCCCCTGGATTATATTCCCACGTTTGACAATGATTTTGAGCTGGTGGAAGCAGTGGGTAAAGGATTCAAACACTTTAACTGGAGCAATATAAAAGATGCCCAGGAAAATTTTAATAATTTTTTAATAGGAAAAAGTGCCGGTAAGGATCCCGGATATTCTAAAGAATATCTTGATTTATCTTTAAAAGAAAAGGATAAAATTCTTGTAGAGCAAGCCGAGGCATATGTTCAATTAGCTGAGAGATTTGAATGGGCAGGAATTAGTGTAAGCTTAGGTCAAATAGATGAAATATTTCTTGAAGAAGAAATCAAGGTAATAAAAGAAATTAAAAAAATTAGCGGCAATAAATACTTTATTACAGGAATAATGAGATTTGGAACAATGCCTATTATAACTTCTTATGAAGCTATGGTTGAAAATGCTATTCAGATAAAAGAACATCCTGAAGAATTGAAAGAGAGATTAGAAGTAATTACGAACAGAGCATTATCCCGGGCAAGGAAATTTATTGCCGCTAATTTTT
>JAMCVO010000265.1:1014-6905 GCA_023475715.1 Actinomycetota bacterium | reverse complement strand
CCTAAAAATATAATGAAAGAGTTTATATTTCCATATTTATTCAGAATTGGTGAAACTATCAGAAAATGGGGTGCTTACCTTATAAAACATACTGATGGTGATTTAATGGAAATTCTTGATGATATTATCGATTGCCGAATCCATGCCTTACATTCGCTGCAGAAGGTAGGTAAAATGGACATGAAAATAATTAAAGAAAAAACCGGAAATAAAGTCTGTTTAATAGGAAATGTAAGCAGCCAGATCCTTCAAAGTGGAACTATTGAACAGGTAGAAAACGAAACTATCAGGTCAATAAAAGAATTATCTCCCGGAGGTGGCTTTATTTTCTCTGCCGATAATTCTATCTTTAGAGGAGTGCTCTTGAAAAATTATGAAGCAATGATAGATAAATGGAGAGAAATAAGGAATGCTGAATAATTTATAAGGGATTAATTAACAATTAAAAAAATATATACAATAAGAAAAAGGAGTACATCAAAAATGAACCTAAAATGGCGCGTTGTGGAACTCTGGCATGATCCTGATCATACTGCATGGAACAGAAAAGAGCCAAGCATGCTCCAGACAAGCCAGTGGGAAAGTCTCTCTGAAGAATATGCGCTTGGCCGTTTTGTTAAGTTTATTGCCGCTCAGGGATATAACGGGTTGGATATATGGGGAGAGCCGGATGGTAAACCAGAAGCATATGCCGGCCTTAACAGGTACCTGCTGCAAAACGGAATACGCCTTATTCTTCGAAGAGAGTACAATGAACTTATGAGAGGGGTCGGCTGGCATCCGGATCCTGCCGATACTGACAATCTTTTAAAACCCGGTTTTGTATCAAAAAGTGTCAACTGGCCAAATTCAAGGCCCTGGAACAAGACTCTTTTAAAATCCAAAAAGCTCTGTCCGTACGGCCCTGATATCAGGCAGTACTGGAGCGAGAGAGCGGCACGCGACGCAGCTATGATGCCGGGGCTGGGCGGATACCGTATGTGTACTACCGAGCACTGGTTTGCTTATGGTGGACCCTGGATGTGTGACTGCAAAGAATGTGAATCAAAATCAAGACGACAAAGAACAATAGACGGGGCCAATGTAATAGGAGAAATACTTGCCAGATATGGCATGACACTGTTTTTTGAACCCCTCCAGGATAATCCAGGTGGTGTAAGCCTTGAAGTTGAGCTTGAAAAAAACCTTACAACAGACGATCTTCTCCCCAATGTCTTGCATATAGTAAAGGACCGTTACTGGGACCATCATCCTGTATGGCCGGAGCATCCCCTTCAGGATAAGATAATCCCCGGCAGTGACGGCAACTCACCATTTGTTACAGCTACCCTTATGGGACATGACCATAACGGGTTGTGCCAGGAGATACTGTCTGATGTTGAGTGGTATAGTAAAGTTTTTAAGCGAATGAATAAGTCAGGCCAGCAGGGACTGTGGCTCATGTGCACAGCAAATCCCAAAGAGCCCTGGGCAAACCCACTAAATATGGTTAACTGGTATGCTCTTGAGTGTCTTATGAAAGATCCCCAGGAAAATCCGGATAAAATATTAAGCAAATGGGCAGAAAATCAGTTTGGCAAAGAGGCTGCACCTACAGTTTTAAATGTTATAAAAAAGGCAACGCAGGCCAACCTTAAGATATCCCATTTTAAAGGCGGATGGATTCAGTTCCATACCTTTATGGCACCTCTGTGGTATCTTGACAGCCGCCTGTGTGGTCCTTACATGATCATTGACCGTGTGCCCGGTATGATGGGAATGGAGCTTCCTGTGGATGCATACAGTCCAAAGCGTGCAGCAGAGCTCAGGGCAGATCCGGAACTAAAGATTGCCTTTGGCAAGAAAGTATCGATTACCAAAGAGCTAAAGAAAGAGCTTATGGATCAGCTTACCGATGCATATAATTTATATGACCAGAGTATAATCCTATTTAAGACTATCAAAGATAGTTTAAGTAAAGACGACTATGAGTATGTGCTTCCAAGACTTGAGGCAAGAAAAAGAGATGCACTCCTCTGGCGTGCCCAGATGGATATGTACATGGACTGGAAGTTGGATCTGATCTAATATGCCCGCATTGATGAAGTGGTAGAATCCTGCCGCAATATAAAAGGTACGCGCTGGGTAGAAGATCCCATGGATCCAAATCCTGATACACTGTCACTTCATCCATGGCCTGGAGGAAGCAGTATTGCTGCATTTGCAAATGATCTAAGAAGTGAGCTTAAAAATCCAAAGCTTGAGAAGTATTTAGAGTCTCTGCCCAGGCTGGATGATTTGTGGGGATACGGGATGACCGAATTTGTGCAGGACCTTTATTATCATGATAATCCCAATGCCGGCATATTAGATCAGATGAAAAAAGATAAATAAGTGAGGAGTACTAAATGAAACTTGAAGGTAAAGTATGTCTTGTAACAGGTGGAGGCAAAGGAATAGGCAGAGGTATCTGCTCATCCTTTGCAAAAGAAGGCGCTAAAGTAGCAATAAATTATAATGAAAGTAAAAAAGGAGCCGAAGATCTGGCAGATAAGCTTGGGAAAAATGCCATTACTATAAAAGCAAATGTCAGCAAAAAAGAAGAAGTAGACAATATGATTGATAAAGTACTTGACAAGTTTGGAAAAATAGATGTACTGGTAAATAATGCAGGCATATCAAGCTACTGCTCATTTCTGGACTTAGATGAAGAAGAATGGGACAGGACTATAGATATAAATCTAAAAGGCATGTATCTGTGTTCAAGGAAAGCAGCAATGGAAATGATAAGCAGAAGTATCAAAGGGAAAATCATAAATATTTCTTCGGTATGCGGACTGCTTGCTCAGAAAGGACTTGTGCATTACAGTGCTTCCAAAGGAGGCATTAATATGCTGACCAAGACTATGTGCCTGGAGCTGGCTCCATATGGTATTAATGTCAACTGTATTGCACCTGGAGCAGTAGAAGTTGACAGCACCAGAGAAGAACTTCAAAAACCCATATGGAAGTCTGTAATACCTGCCGGTTTTTGGGCACAGCCGGAAGATATTGGTAAAATTGCAGTTTTCCTTGCTTCGGAAGATTCCAAATTTATTTGGGGTGAGATTATATATGCAGACGGGGGCCAGTCGATTCAACTTCCAATGCCCTATACCCTAATTTAATAATAAAAAGTTTGATATATTTATAATGTCTAAGAGTAAAATTTTAAAAATGTGAAATTTATTTATAATTGTAAGAGTATTATAAAATCGGATTGGTATAAATACTGACAAGACTGGTATATAAAACTTTGTTTTTGTAAAAAAGACAAGCTAGAGTATAAATAATAATACTTATGATGAAATAAAAAGAATTCAATTCAATAGGATTAATTCCAATAACAAGTTATCGATTGTCCAAAACATTATCCAAAATATTATTGACAAAATTATTTTTAAGTATTATTATTGAAATGTTTCAAAATTTAAACGTTTCATAAAATGATTATTTTTTACAAAATTAATAAGATGCACTCGAGGAAAGTTGACCTATAAGTTTGGCTGTTTTTTAGTATGCTAAACCAGTAAATTCAATAATAAAACTGAAATGAAAAATTCAGTTCTTAAAGAAGAAAATAAAATACTTTAATTTTTAAAAATTTAATAAATATTAATAATTGAATTTTAAGGAAGCTATAAAGGAGTAATTAAATTGACTGAAAATGATTACATAATTGAAGCAAGAGGTCTATATAAATACTATGGAGCAATAACTGCACTTGAAAATGTAGATTTTGAACTTAAAAGGGATGAAGTACTGGGTCTTGCAGGAGATAATGGAGCTGGGAAATCTACTTTAATTAAAATATTGTCAGGTGCAGTAATTCCAAACAGAGGTACCATCAAGGTATATGGCAGGGAAGTTAAAATAAATAGCCCAAGGGATGCTTTTGAACTGGGAATAGAGACAATATATCAGGATCTGGCCCTCTTTGACAATCTTGACTTTGCACAGAATATTTTTGCAGGCAGGGAATATGTAGGAAGAGGTCTGGCAAAATTATTTCAATTTGTAGATAACAAAAAAATGAGATCAGAGGCTATGAATAAGATAAAAGACATATCAATAAACCTTCCCAATTTATCACAGAAAACAGAAATACTATCTGGTGGCCAAAGACAGGCGGTAGCTATAACCAGGGCGATATTCTGGGGCAGAAAAATATTAATTATGGATGAACCGCTTGCAGCCTTAGGTGTAAAAGAAGCAACAAAGGTACTGGATCTTATTGCTGGAGTAAGAAAAAATGTTGATGGAATAATTGTAATTACTCACAACATAGAGCATATGATAAAAATTGCAGACAGAGTCATAGTATTAAGAACAGGTGAAAGGGCAGGAGAAATTGATTTTAAAAACAGTAAAAAAAGTCTGGCAGAACTTCATAATGATGTAGTAAGGCTAATAACCGGTGCAGAGCTTGTTGTGGCATGAAATAATCAAAAACAGTTTTTAAAAAGGAGGTGATTTATAAATTAATAAATTATGAAAAGAAGAAAGAAAGGGGGATTTTATGTAAATAGAGATTTGTTTAGAAAAAGTTTTATCCATCTCCACCTTACCAAACAAATCTCGGAAAAATTCTACTAAAAAACAAACTAAAAGTAAACGTAAATGAAAGGAACTAAAGTGAAAAAACTACTCTTATGGTTGATGGTTATTATATTAAGTTTATCAATAATTGGCCTGTTTGCATTGAGCAGCTGTAAAGCAACAACAGCAGAAACAACTTCAGCTGCTACTACAGCAGCTGAAACTAAAGCAGCGGAAACAACTGCATCATCTGAAACTCAACCAGTGGCAGCAGAAGAGGAGCTATATATTTTTTGCCAGCCTGGAAATGGGATTGAAATATTGCAAACTTATGCATGGGGCGGATTTATGGCCGAACAATACTGGAATTCAATAGGAGCCAATATTAAATTTGAATGGACAGGACCTGATGATTTTGATGCAGAAAAATTTATTGCAGCTCTGGAAGCAACAATTGCAAAAAACCCTACAGGGATACTTATTTGGCCTATAGGATTTGGTGAAGACCAGTTACTAACAGATTATTATAATAGCGGTGGTTTGATTGCAGGCATGAATGGTGGCAAGGGCAATTACCCTGTTGATTTTTTAATTGGAACCGATAACGAGCTTTTAGGTGCTAAATTAGCTCAAGGTTTAGTTGACAGTCTGGGTGGAAAGGGAGAAGTTGGAGTAATGATGAATCTCAGCAATGATATGTCATTAAGGCGATATAGTGGTATGAAAAGTGTCTTTGATAAAAATCCAGATATTATAGTAATAGACCCGATAGCTGATGCTGAAACTAAAGATGCAGCTACTGCAAATGCGGCTGCTTTCCTATCGGCTCATCCTGATGTAAAGGGATTGATTGGTACTACAACTATGGATGGTGCAGCATGGGCTAGGGCTTTACAGGAGGCAAACATTCCTGCTGGACAAATTAAAGTTGTAGGCATTGATAAAGATGCTGATATGTTAAATCTTATTGACTCAGGCTATGTAGATTTTTCGATATCACAAAATTTTCCTGTAGAATCTTTCTATGCAATTTCTATTTTACATTTAATGCATGCTAATATGGTATCCATATCAAATGATGATAAAACAGCCCTTGGTCGTGTAATACCTGGAGCTGAGATTGTAAGTACAACTCTTAACAAAATAACAAAAGATACCACAAAATATTACAGGGATATAAAGCCACCTGAGGGATGGTCACTTACAACTGGAAAGTTTTAGACCTGTATAGAAAATATAGTTTTCTGAATAACATTTAAATGCTTAATTGAAAATATGACAAAATGAAGAAAGGGATATTTTTTAATATTCCTTTCTTCATAAAAAAAGCAAAA
>JAMCVO010000265.1:0-1004 GCA_023475715.1 Actinomycetota bacterium | reverse complement strand
CTATCATATAAAAGACGATATATTCCACTCCATGAAATCTTCCTCCGCTAATATTATTAAAAGCTTTAGGAAAATTACCCAATGATAATCTCTGTATCTCCAGAGGGTGTCCTAAAAAAGCAAAAACCTGGGGATATATTTTGTTTAATATTTCATAAGGGGAATTATAGTGAAATCATTTTTTATGAAAGTTTTCAGCAGGAGAGAGATAGTACTATTATTTATCATAGTATTGTTAAGTATAATAGTAGGATCAATTTCAAAAAAATTTTTTACAATAGATAATTTCAGGGCAATAATGGTAATTGTATCGGTTCACACAATAGTTGCATGTGCAATGACTGTATTGATGATTTCAGGCGGTTTTGATATTTCGGTAGGTTCGGTTCTGGCATTTCTAAGTATAATATTAGGAATTTTTTTAAACAAAGGTACAAATATTATAATTTCAATAATTATAACTGTTTTAATTGGTATTTTAATTGGTTATAGTATTGGTTTTATCATATCAAAGCTTAATGTTAATCCTTTCATAACGACTTTGGGTGCGATGTTTATTTTTAAAGGTTTGGCAGTTGGTTTTGCTTTTTTAGGACACCCTCTGGAGATACAGAGATTATCATTGGGTAATTTTCCTAAAGCTTTTAATAATATTAGCGGAGGAAGATTTCATGGAGTGGAATATATCGTCTTTTATATGATAGGAATTTTAGTAATTTTTTCTATTTTTCTAAGTTATAACAAATCTTTAAGACAAAATTTTTATGTGGGTGGAAATGAGAATGCTGCAAGACTAGTTGGAATAAAAGTTGATAGATTGAAAATTTTTAATTATGCTCTTATGGGTTTAATAGTAGCAATTACTACAGTAGTAAAAGTATCGAGATACAAATTTGCGGTAGCGGTTGGTTCTGATGAATTTCCATTGGAAATAATTGCAGCTGTTATTATTGGGGGAGCAAGTCTAAGAGGTGGAGAAGGTTCAATTTTAGGCAGTTTTTTAG
>JAMCVO010000185.1 GCA_023475715.1 Actinomycetota bacterium | reverse complement strand
CATCTCACCGCGCCACAATTCAACAAAACTTACAACCATACTGCCCCGTGTATTAACAAAGCGGATCAAATTGATTCTTTAAACCTGAATCCGACTCTAACTGATGGTCTACTCGGAAAAACTTTGGATCTTATCCGGTATGTAGTGGAGCAAACCAATGGCCAAATTCCCATTCAAATGTATAATGCTGGCGGGCCATTGGATATTGCATCAATGGTTTTAAATGATACCGAACTTCTTACTGCACTTTATACTCATCCAAAAAAAGTGCATCGTCTCCTGGACAGCTGTACCGAGTTGTACATTGCATTTTATAAGGCGCAGCAAAAGATTATCCCGGAATTTGTACCTGTTATGTCGGATGATATGTACGTTCCCGACGGGCATGGTATTCTGTGTGGAGAAGACTGGCTGTCTGTTATATCCCCTGATTCGGCGTTAGAGTTTGAAATACCATACATTAACCGTATTTCTGATGCTTTTGGTGGAGTTGCGATTCATGCTTGCGGTAACCTGGCTCCTCAATTTGAGAACTTGAAGAAAAATGTTCGCAATTTACGAGGAATATATTTCAATGCCGGTGAGTGTTCGTTTCAGGCCGCAGTTGACACTTTCCGTGGTACGGATGTGGTTCTGATGCCCCGTTGGGCACTAAACCATCCATACACTTGTGAATCCAGGCTGGATTTCGTAAAAAAGATTCTTGCCATGAAAACAAATGATGTTACCGTTTATCTGATTGCTTCTTACTCCGCACATCCCGAGTTGATGGATAAAAATCCGTATGAGATGGCAGAAGATATTATAAGATACATAGGACAATATAATGGAACAAAAAAATAAAATAATACGTTATAGCATGGTTTAAAGTCTAAAGGATCTGAGATGAAATGAAAGGGATAAAAGCTATTGAATATAAAGGTAAATACTATGATGCTTTAGTCCCGGATACCCTTGACCTGGCATGTGTATTTCGCGGCAGCACCCTGGTAGATATTACACCCGTGATGATTTCCCAACCAGTTACCCGTTGTATTTGCGTGAACATATGAGAAAAGACAAAGCGCCGATGAAAAAAATTAAACGCTTTGAACCGGCGAAAATTATATCAACATGGTAGTTAAAACATGTTAACGATTTAAACAGGCTTCAAAGGTAAATAATTATAATGAGTATTTATGCACGGGCAATTTTACAATGGATAAAGTAGATGGTAATTCTTCAATTAATCCAGGCAAAGAGATACAAAATGAGTTATAAAGAAAATCTGATTTTTAAAGCAGAGCCTGATTTTGAAAGGTTAAGAACAGCGTTGAAAGGCGGTGTGCCTGACAGGATACCCTTTGGTGAGTTTACCATAGATAAATCTATAAAAGAATCGCTTTTAGGCAGACCCGTTAAAAACACTTCCGATGATATAGAGTTCTTTTATCGGGCCGGTTATGATCATTATTGGATTTACATACAGGGATGCGTTCCTCCGGAGCGCAGAACAGATAAAAGATTTATTGATATATATAGTAAAACTAAATCTTTTGGATGGTCATCAGGAAACAGCTGGATAGCTGACCGGGAAGAATTCAAAAAATACCCATGGGATATTTTAGAGGAAATAGATTTTTCTCCAGTTGAAGAAGCAACTCATTTGATTCCGGATAGGATGAAGATTATTGTCAATATTGGTCCTTTCTTTTCAGGTGTATGGAGAACTATGGGTATCAATGAATTCTCTTATGCTTTGTTTAATGATATTGGATTAATTAAGGCAATAATTGAAAAAATCGCAGAATCTTTCCTATATATAGTAAAAAGAGTTTTAGCTTATAAGGAAGTACAGGGTATAATGTTGGGAGATGACCTGGCTTTTGCGGAAGGTTTGATGGTCAATCCTGATTTTTTGAGAGAACATATATTTCCCTGGGAGAAACAAATAGGTGATTTGGTCCATTACCAGGATAAACTGTTTATCCGTCATTCCGATGGATTACTATACGATATCATGGATGATTTTATTGATTATTGCGGCTACGATGCTTTAAATCCATTTGAACCAAAAGCTATGGATATAAATTTTGTGAAGAAAAAATGGGGGAAAAGAGTTGCTATAATCGGCAATATTGATATTGATCTATTGGCCAGAGGAACGTCTGAGGAAGTTAAGAAACAGACTATTGATAGAATTAAAACCTTGGGTCCGGGGGGTGGCTATGCTTTAGGTTCCAGCAATTCAATTACCTCATATACAAAAATGGAAAATTATTACACGATGTTAAATACGTTATATGAATATGGCCGGTATCCTATACTTTGATAAAATGCTGATGATTCCCGGTCTTGCTTCAATAGTATTTAGGAGGATTGTTAAAAATTAAATAGTAAAAAAATTTTTTAGGAGTAATCAAATGAATAATTCTTATGAATTTAAATGGAGAATAATGGAGTTATGGTCCGAACCTGGCGGCGGAGTGTTGTTTAGCAATTCTAAAAGCATATTACAAACCAGGGAAATGCTGGAATTGGGTACCGCTTCTTCTGCTTACGGATTGGCTAAATTCATAGATTATATAAAATCATTAGGTTTTAATACATTATCCCATTACGGCAATCCGGATAATTATAAAGATGCAATGTATAATTTTTCCAGCTATCTTAAAGAAAAAAATATTGGTCATATATGCAGAAGATATTGGAATGAATACAGGAGGGGTTATTCCTGGCCGCCTGATTTTAATACTGTCAGAGAACCTGTAATATCTGAAAAACATTGTCCTTTTAATCCTGAAGTAAAAAAATTCTGGCAGGAAAGGATAGAAAAAGACATGGAAATGATGCCCGGTTTAGCAGGTTACGTAATAGCCGGAAGTGAATATTATTGTATCCAGGGAGCACCCTGGAATTGTAACTGTGAAAAATGTCAGAAATTAACCAGGCGAGAGAGGTTAATTGCAGCTTTAGAATTAATGGGGGATCTTTTAAAAAAATATAATAAGACACTTTTTGGGGAAGCAGCATTGGAATTATATTTGGATTGGAAGCTGGGGACTCTGACAATTGAAAAAATAGATAAGAAGCTGGAAAAATGTAAAGGCTTAAAAGGTATTTTACTGGATGAACCATTAAAACGAAGTCCGAAGCCAGTAAGCTTCGTTAGTTTTGATCCGGCCAGTTTATTAACTTTTGCGGAGGATTTAAAGTCTGAGCTAAGAGAACCTAAATTGAAGGAATTTTTAGAAATAAATAAAGATAATTATTAAGATAATGTTAAAGATTATTATAATAACTCTACATAAAATAAATATAAAAGGATTAAAAAATTTAAAGGAGCCATAAATGAAATTAGGGCTGTTTACAAATTGTTTTTCAGATAAATCCTGGGAATATGTATGCGCCCTTGTAAGTAAGTCAGGTATTACTGGCATTGAGCCAGGTGCCGGTGGATTTCCTTCAACTTCTCACTGTAAACCCGATATCCTATTAAAGGATCCTGACGAGCTGGAAAAGTTTAAAATGTTAGCAAAAAAATCAGGACTTAATATATATGGTTTTGATGTTCAGGGCAATCCCTTACATCCTGATAAAAAATATGCAGAAAAGCATAAAGCAGATCTAGTAAATGCTATAGAACTTGCAGCAAAAGTAGGAGCAAAAGTTGTAAATTGTTTTGCAGGATGTCCTGGAGTAGCAGAAGATGACCCGTATCCAAACTGGGTATGCTGTTACTATCCTGATTATTTCAGCAAAGCTTCCAAATGGCAATGGGAGGAAAAGATTATTCCTTTCTGGAAAGAAATGGTAAAGCTGGCAAGAAAATATAAAGTAAAATTTGGTTTTGAGATGCATGTAGGAGATTCAGTATATAATGTTTCAACACTTCTGAAGCTAAGAGAAGCAGTAGATGCTGAAGAAATTGGAGCGTGCCTTGATCTGGGGCAGCTCTTTGTTTTTGGATTGGATCCAATAGCTTGCATAAAAGAACTTGGTAAAAATAATGCAATACATAATGTCCATGCCCAGGATACAAAAATTAATAAATCTGCTATTGCACTAAAAGGTGTAAATGATTACGAAAACTATAGCAAACTGGATAAAAGGTCCTGGGTATTTAAGCTGGTTGGCTATGGTCATGGCCAAGACACATGGACTGATATTATAGATACGCTTAGAATGGTAGGTTACGACGACTATATAACTATTGAGAATCTTGATGCACTGATATCAGCAGAAGAAGGTCTTAATAAAGCTGTAGAATTTCTAAATAAAATTATTTTTCATAAAGAAGTAGGAGAAAGAAGACTGGAATAAGAAGTACACAAAATAAATATTTACAGTATTTTTAGTAAAAAAATATTTTTAAAGAAGGAAGTAACATGAAACTAAAAGATAAAGTTGCAATAGTAACAGGTGCAGCCAGAGGTATTGGCCAGGCTATAGCACTTAGGCTTGCAAAAGAAGGAGCAAAAGTAGTAGTTGTTGACAGAAACGAGGGTGATACTCTTGAAAAAATAAAAAAAGATGGAGGCGAAGCACTATTTATCAAAGCAGACCTTACAAGCAAAGATAATATTAAAAAGATGGTAGCTGCTACATTGGATAAATATGTAACCATAGACATACTTGTAAACAATGCGTGCCTGTCTGTTGCAAAACCCATAACAGAAGCAACTGAAGAGGACTGGCACATAGTAAATGATATGGGACTTAAAGGTACTTGGATGGTAACTCAGGCAGTAGTCCCGACTATGATAAAAAATAAATCCGGTAAGATAGTAAACACAGGTTCGCTTGCAGGTATAAGAGCTTTTGCAAATCAGTCAATATACTGTGCCGTTAAGGGTGGAGTAGTGAATATGACAAGAGAGCTTGCTATAGAACTTGCACCATATAATATTAATGTAAATGTAATTAATCCTGGGGTCATAGATACACCGCTCTTTATTGACCAGGGTAATCCCCTTAAAGGAGAATTTTTAGAAGGAGTTTTAAAAGGTATTCCACTTGGCAGGGTGGGTAAACCTGATGACATTGCAGGTGTTGCAGCATTTCTTGCGTCATCCGATGCAGATTATATGACTGGTGCTTTGTTAAGTGTTGATGGAGGCTGGTCAGCTAAATAAATAATATTAAATTACTATTTTAAAACTTAGAAATATTTTAAAGGAGGAAATTATGCCACTGGGACTTAGTGAAGTTGATAAAGAGCTAAGAATTGATTTCGCCAGGCTTAAAAAAGAAAAAATGGAGAAACTTCAGGCAGAGCTTAAAAAGAAAAAAATGGGTTCACTTCTGCTTTTTGACTGGGACAACATTAGGTATGCAACGAACACAACGCTTGGTGAATGGGGAAGAAATAAATTTGCAATATATACGCTTGTACCAAGAGATAAAACCCCCACCCTGTTTACTGTAGGAAGTGCAGTTGAGCTTAAAAAGAAACTCTGTCCGTGGCTTGAAGGAAATGTAAGGCCCTCAGCAAGTTCAATGCACGGTGCAATTCCACCTGAAGTTGGAAGCATTAAAAAACTGGCAGATGAAATATATTCAATACTTAAAGAATACGGGCTAGAGGGTGAACCTGTTGGCATGGATATTACTGATATTCCAATTATAATCGAGCTTCAAGCCAGAGGTCTTAAGATTTTAGACGGCCATCAGGCTGTACTTGATTCCAGAATGATAAAAACAACCGAAGAAGTTAAATTGATTGAGATAGCCTGCTCAATATCCGATGCCTGCTTTAATGAGGTTTATCACAGTATGAGGCCAGGCATGAGAGAAAGTGAAGTTGTAGCGATGGTAAATAAAAAAGGCTACGATCTTGGGTCCGAACTTGTAGAGTGTGTAAATGTAGAATCGGGTGAAAGGGGTAATCCTCATTCTCATGAATTCTCTGATAAGATAATAAGACCTGGTGAAGTTGTGTATATGGATATAATGAATAGCTATCTTGGTTATGAGACATGCTACTACAGAACTTTCTTCATGGGAAGGCCATCTGGAAAAATAAAAGATGCATATAAGATTGTAAATGAGTGGCTAGACAGAGCTATAGATAAGATAAAACCAGGAGCAACAACAGCGGAAGTAGCAGCTGCTTTCCCACCAGCAGCCGAGTTTGGCTTTCCTGATGAAAGAACTGCAATGTGCCTTCAATGGGGCCATGGTGTAGGACTATGCCTTTGGGAAAAGCCGATAATATCAAGGATGTTTTCCCTTGAAAATCCATATCCAATTGTTGAAGATATGGTGTTTGCCATGGAGACATGGGCTGATGCATATGATGGAATGAATGGGGTTAGAATTGAAGAAATGATGCATGTTACAAAAGACGGTTCCAGAAGACTAACAAAATATCCTATTGCATATGAAGATATTGATTATCTGACATGTTGGTAAATATAAAAAAACAAAATATAAAATATTATTAAATTGGAATAATTTGAGGAGAGAAGAGACATGCCAATAATAAATATAAAAATTTTTGAAAGAAAGATAAATGATAAAAGAAAGATAGATTTTTTTAACTTATCAATATATTTTTTCATATATATACTACTTCAATTATTAATAATGTAATAATATGTAAAATCAGGTATGTTCTAATGCTACTATTTGCTAAGGAAAATATTGTAAAAAAATAAAATTCTTATTATTTTGGTAAAAGATAAATTTGGGAGGCTACATGGAAAACTTAATGAAATCACTTGTGTTAAAAGACATAAGAGATTTTGAGTTGATGAAAGTGCCAATTCCTAATGTTGGTCCAAACGATGTTTTGATAAAAGTTAAAGCAGCAGCAATATGCCATACTGACTTTACGGTTATGGATAAGCAGCATCCCTGGACAAAATATCCTTGTGTTTTGGGTCATGAATTTGCAGGTGTGGTAGAACGTAGCGGTAAAGAAGTTTTTCACGTAAAACCCGGTGATAGGGTAACTGCACTTGCTTACTCATACTGTGGTGTTTGCACAAATTGCAGGAGAGGGATCCATACAGGATGCAATAATATGATAGCAATTCCATTCCACTATGATGGTGCTTATCAGGAATTTATTCTGGTTCCCGGTATAACTGTTTACCCAATTGCTGACTCTCTAAGCTTCGAGAATGCAGCAATGACAGAGCCAGCAGCAAATGCATGCTCAATTGTAGATAAAGCAAAAATATATCCGGGTGAGAAACTTGTAATAATAGGTCCGGGTCCAATTGGCTTGTTTGCAGTTCAATTTGCAGCATTAAAAAACCCTGATGTTATAATTGTGATAGGAACAAGAGATGAGAGATTGGATATTTCAAAAGAATTTGGAGCAACTCATACAATAAATGTTAAAAAAGAAGATCCGTATGAAAAGATAATGGAAATTACAAACGGATATGGCGCTGATGTCATATTTTATTGTGGTGGCGGCCATGAAGTATGGGAACTTGCCGAAAAAGTTCTTGCGCCTTTTGGAAGATTCATAATTGAGGCTATTCCTTTAAAAGCTGACGACAGATATCTGGTAAATCCATTTAAATTTATTGAAAAAAGTATGATTTATACCGGTGTTTCAGGTTATAGTGCTGCGCATTTCGAATCAGCCTTGCATCTTATTGAAACTGGAACAATAAAAACAAAACAAATCATTACTCACAGATTCAGCCTGGATAATTACAAAGAAGCTTTTGAAACCGTAGAGAGTAGAAAAGGCGGTGCAATAAAAGTTTTGTTTAATTCTTTCTAAAATTTTAATTCTTTTTAAGTTTTAATCGATAGAGCAGATCATAGTATTTCTATACTTGATTGTATTGGGATAATTATTAGTATAAGTAAAAAAATATTATTTTACAAGCGATGCCTGTTACAGGCTGAATTTTCTGCACATAGTTCCCGGGAAGAGATATACGCCCTTGTAAGTAAATCGGGTATTGTCGGAATTGAACTCATAAAATAGAAATAAGAATTTTAAAAGAGAAGGAGTTGTAATGTTATTTAATTTAGAAATTGCAAATAATTTAATGGAAAAATACAGGCTTGACGGTTTACTTTTTATAGATCCAGCCAGCCTCAGTTATTTCGGTTACAATCTTTTTTATAATTCAGCCAGAGAATGGATGTTAAAGCCAGGAGGATCCAATAATAATGGGGTAATTAATTTCTGTCTGGTTCCTTTTAAAAAGAAACCAGTTTACGTAATTGATTCTTTTTCGGTATCAGGTCTAAATACAAAAGTTGAAGATATTGGAGAGATAGTGGTTTATAAACAATTTTTTAATACAGACAAGTCCAATAATTTAATAAAAAATAGTTTTAAAAATCCGCTAGATTATAGATTAAATCAGATATTTAATAATGGAATATTTAAAACCCAGATGGAAGCACTGGACTATATATTAGAAAAATATAATCTCAAAAACTCAAGGATAGCTATAGAAAAAGATGGAATAAGTGAAGTGTTAATAAGAGAAATACAGGATAAGTTTAGCGGTTGTAAATTTTTTAATGGCTCTGAGATTATAAGATTAATAAGAATTATTAAAACTGATGAAGAAATTGATGTAATTGAAAAATGTTTTGATATAACTGAAAAAGCTTTAACTGAATCAGTAAAGACAATAAGAGCAGATCCAATCCTTTTTAATCTAAAAAATACTTTTAAAAATATTATTGAAAAGGAAAGTGCTATCTATGAGCATTATTTTGTTTTTCCCAATGGCCTGGGTATGACAGACCTTGATTCGTATATAATTGAAAAAGATAAAATAATGGGATTTGACTCAGGTATTATTTATAACGGATTTACATCAGATATTGGTTTAACTTTATTTAATGGGAAGTATGATAAAAAAAACATCGAGATATATAAAAAACTGCTGGATATTATCGACTCTGGTATTGAGAATATTAAGCCGGGTGTGAATTGTTCACAAATTTATAAAGCTATGGAAAATAAAAGAGATTACCACAATTTTCCAGATGCTTCATTTGAAGGACATGGTGTTGGCAGAAGCTTCAGAGAATATCCAGTAGTAAATGGTAATTTAGGCTATAGCTATAATAATGGTTTTGAAGATATGAGTGCTGATTTCATATTAGAGAAAAACATGGTTGTTAATTTTGAGATAGGGTTGCATTACTTTAATGACAAGACATTTCAAATTGAAGAAACAGTTTTTGTAACAAGCAGTGGATATAGAAATTTAGATTTTCAGGATAGGACACAGCCAATATTTTTGTAATATAAAAATTATTAAATTTCCAGAAAGTGAGAAAAATGAATAATAATCTGAACAGGCTAAGAGAAAAATTTTCAAAAAATGAACTGGTAATTGGAACAATTGTTTCTACCAATTGTCCTACAAACTCTGAGATTCTCTGTAGATGCGGTTATGATTTTATATGGATAGATGGGGAACATGGTGCTATGGATAATGTAGATATCGACTTGCATATTATGGCAGTTAGCGGTTCAGGATGTGCCCCGATAGTCAGAGTTAGATGGAATGATCCTGTAATAGTAAAACCTATTTTAGATATGGGACCGGCAGGAATAATTTTCCCGTGGATTAGAAAAGCACAGGATGCCGAATTAGCAGTATCCAGCTGTAAATATCCACCAAAAGGAATAAGAGGATATGGACCCGAAGAGCTAATAATTACACTTTTATGGATAATAATGAATATTTAAAAATTTCCGAGAAAGAACCATTGGTAATAATGCAAATAGAACATATTGATGGTGTAAATAATTTAGAAAGCATAGTTAATGTAGAAGGAGTTGACAGTGTAGTGGTGGGTCCATATGATCTTTCAGGTTCAATTGGACTTCTTGGACAGACAAGACATCCAAATGTTATTAAGCTGTATGATAAAATTGCGAAAATTTGTAAAAAATCTAATACTCTACTGGGCTGTGCCACCGGAGCTGGAAATACTGATAATCTTAAAGAGTGGATTGAAAGAGGAGTAAACTATCTTGCCGTGGATTGGGATATAGGACATGTTGCCTTCAGCGGGAAGTATTCATTTGATACAACAATGAAAGTTTATAATCATTTAAAGCAGAAATAAATAGTAATTCTCAAACTGATGCGCACGGGAATATTTTAAAAATTTAAGGAGATAAAATGGAAAAGAAGGTAATAGTTTTTAATGACCGCATCACACATGCACCCATACTTAAGGAACATGTTGATTTATTGAAGGAACATAATATCGAATATATCGGTGCAGACTGCGGAAGTGAAGAAGACTTTTTAAAATACGCAAAAGATGCAGATATAATCTTTGATCAGGGATATACCGTGATCACACAAAGAGTAATAGAAAGTTTACCTAAATTAAAAGCAATCTTAAGAAGAGGTATAGGATATGATAATGTCGACTATAAAACTGCTGCAAAACACAATATCTGTGTAAGCAATACCCCGGGCTTTTGTGCAGACGAAGTATCCACCCATACTGTTGCCTTATTATTGTCATTTATAAGGGATATTCCTCGTTGCCACAATCTTGTTAAACAGGGCAAATGGGATAAAATAGGCCAGGGCTATGAAAACATGGAATCAATTTGGGGAGAAAAGGTCGGTATAATTGGATTTGGAAACATCGGAAAGATGATAGCTGAAAAACTAAGTCCATTCAGGGTATATACCTATGTTTATGATCCCTATACAGAAATTGATGAAAAAAAATATAATGTAAAAAATGCATCGCTTAATGAGATTTTAAAATCCTGCAAATATATTATATTAGTTTGTCCTTTAACAAAAGAAACTGAAAATATGCTTGATGAGGAGCGGTTCAAGTTATTGCGAAAGGATTGCGTTATAATAAATTTAGGCCGCGGCAAGTTAATCAATGAAAATATCCTGGTAAAATATTTAAAAGAAGGGAAAATAGCAGGAGCAGCACTTGATGTTTTCTCCGAAGAGCCGGTTTCTGCGGATAATCCGTTATTAAAGCTTGATAATGTTGTTTTTAGCCCGCATAATGCAGGGATATCGCCAAAATCCAAAGAATTATCCTTTAGAATGAGCTTCGATGAGATAATCAGGTTTGCTACCGGTCAGGTACCTACATGCAGGGTCAATTAGGATTCTGCCAATTTCCAGATTCTTTGGCGAACTGATTCATAATTCAAATAAAAAATTATTGACACAATAATTTAAACGTTTTAAAATAAAATCGCTTAAATATTACATTAACACCAAACTATAATTAAGTTCTATAATATCATCGGTTAAGAATATTTAAAAACATGCTATGAATGAAAACTTAAAAAAAGAACTCTTAAAAATAATGTTAAAAATCAGGTATTTTGAACATTCTGCCAGTACTCTCTACAAGGAAGGCCAAATACCTGGCTCCATACACCTTTATATAGGCGAAGAAGCAATTGCTGCGGGAGCTTGTGCCAATCTGAAAGATACGGATTATATTTCAAGTACCCATAGGGGGCATGGCCATATAATTGCCAGAGGAGGGGATTTAAACAGGGTAATGGCAGAGTTGCTTGGAAAAGCCGATGGCTACAATGGAGGCCGCGGTGGTTCGATGCATATTGCTGCTATGGAGCTTGGCATTCTTGGAGCCAATGGAATTGTTGGTGCTGGAATTCCGATTGCAACAGGTGCTGCTTTTTCTTCATGGATTAGAAAAAGCAATCAGGTAACTATTTGCTTCTTTGGAGACGGTGCTACAAACCAGGGAACTTTCCATGAATCTTTAAATATAGCATCTGTTTTTTCACTTCCTGTAGTCTATATATGTGAAAACAATCTTTATGGAGTTGGTACCTGTATAAAAAACACTTCAAAATGTGAGCAATTGTCAATAAAGTCTGCAAGCTATGGAATTGAGGGAGTTACGATTGATGGAAATGATGTAACTCTGGTATATGAAACGGTTAAAAAAGCTGTAGAAAAAGCAAGAAATGGCAAAGGCCCAACGTTTATAGAGGCAGAAACATACAGGTGGCATACACATTTTGAAGGCGAACTGGATACTTACCGTTCTGCCGATGAAGTAAAATCCTGGAAGAAAAAAGATCCCATAACCAGGTTTGAAAAAGAATTAACCGGGCAGAAAATTATGGAAAGTGTTGAGATAAAAACGCTTCATGAAGAGGTAAAAAAACAGGTCGATATGGCAGTAAAGTTTGCAAAAGAAAGTAAACTCCCTGTTGCTGCCGATGCATTGAAATATGTAACTATCTAAAAATTATTATTGTTTGCTAATATTTATTAATTTACTTTTTAGAGGAAGTCAACGTTGAAGGAAATAACTTATAAAAAGGCATTAAATGAAGCAATTTATGAAGAAATGCTGAGGGATAAAAATATATTTGTTGCAGGGCTGGATGTTGGAGAATACGGAGGAGCATTTGGAGTCACTGAGGGTCTGTATGAAAAGTTTCCCGGCAGGATTTTTGATATGCCGATATCCGAAGCGGGATATACCGGAATGGCGGTTGGTGCAGCTATGACCGGAATGAGACCGGTAATAGAGCTTCAAATTTCAGATTGGGTTACGATTGCTTCAGATCAGATAGTAAATAATGGAGCAAACATGCCTTATTTGCTGATGGGTAAGACTTCTATTCCGCTTGTACTGAGGCTGCCAAGTGGTGGTTATTTATCTTATGCCTGCCAGCACTCTCATTCATGGGAATCCTGGTTCTGTTTTGTTCCGGGAATAAAAGTGGTTCTGCCTTCAACACCTTATGATGCCAAAGGTCTCCGTATTCTCCAACATCCAGC
>JAMCVO010000334.1 GCA_023475715.1 Actinomycetota bacterium | reverse complement strand
GCCTTAAAACCTTGAAAAACATCGAGTTTATATTTTTCACCGCCAAATTCAAAGCTTAAAGAATCACGCTTAAAATTTCCAAGCAGGCTCCCTAAAGGTTCACTGTAATTCCACATTCCATCATAAATTGGACCTGAAATATCAGTTATTTTCATAAACCACCTTCATCTTTTAATGATCTATGTCTTATGATTTTAATTTTATTATACTTTAAAAAGTGAAATCTTTTTATATCAGAAATTAATGCTGACTTTTTCAGCTCTTCGCCTGTCAAGCCCAAGGCTTCTCACATACTTTACAAAATCTATTCCGTCATCAATCTTCTCAATAGGATACCTGCCGAATTCATTAGCAGCATCAAACATTGCCACAACATTTTCAGCAGAAGTATTGCATTGAATTATCTGGCTTGCCCCAAAAACAAATCCTCCACCTTCAGCATAATCACTCATCAGTCTCTTTACCCCTTCCCTTATTTCATCTATAGTACCTAGAGGAAGCAAGTCCTGAACATCAAAGCCACCAAGAAAAGTTGCATCTTTACCAAATTCTTTTTTCAGCCTCCATGGTTCCATATTGGTTGCCAGCGGTTGAATAGGATTAAATACCTGAACACCAATTTCAAGAAGGTCAGGAATAAATTTATACATTGAGCCACAGCTGTGAAGAATTATTTTCGCTTCAGGCCTTAAATATTTCCTTATATGTTTTATTATCCTTGCCTGATATGGTTTGTAGAATTCCCTGTAAGTTTCCAATGACATCAAAGGCCCTGTCTGGTTTCCCAGATCATCAAAAACCATGGCAGCGTCTAAATATTTTCCAACTCCACCATAAAACTTATCAGCAAAAGCAAGGTTTTTTTCCATGAATTTCTCACATAGTGCATGATAAAATTTGGGATTTAATTTCATATCCATCAGCCACTTGTCCATACCGCTTATAAAACCATATCCATTTAAAGGAAAATAACCAAAAGACTGCATTCCGCATACAAAGTAACTCGTATTTTCGTGCAAGTCTTTTACTTTTTCTATTACTCCTGCCATAGTATCCCAGTTAATATCCGGCCAGTAAGGATATTCGTCAATATCCTTTTCAGTAGTCAGTTTCGCCATGGGAGGGTTTGTAAAGTCTATCATGTCATAAATGCCGCATTTTTTTATTCTCATCCCATACAGAAAAGGCCAAACTTTATGCTCAGCATCTATTACTACGGCTCCTGGAGGATTATCGACTACAGAACGCATATCCGAGTACAACCTCTGCATGCAACCCTCGTCAATATTACCTACTATGTTGCCTACAGGTGATATTTCAGGTTTTTCAGCTTGTTTCAAATCAAGATATTTGTATAAATTTGAGCATGCAATATAATTGGGCGGGCATTCTTCAATACCTGAGGCACCGGTTCCGCCAAAGCATATCGGAACCCTGTCAGGCTCCTGGTGGTTCATTGCCGAATACACTCTTTCTCTGGAAGTCATTTCTTTCATTTGTCTTACCTCCTGATATTAAGTTACGGAATCACTTAAAATTTATTAAATACTTCTAACTTATTATTTTTCTATATAAAAAATCAATAAGCTGCCGGTGTTCGTTCCCTTAAACCTATTTATATGCCCATTTTCTGCTTTCATCAATCATTGCCAGATAATTTTTGACAGGAATAAAATTGCAGATGGAATTACCGGACCCAAAAATATATTTTCCTCCTGACATGCAGTTATCCAAAATATTTGGCAATAATTCTCCCTTTAAAACTCTGGCAAGATAATTAAAATCAGGGTTTGGATTCTTTAAAGGAATTTCTAATGTCATTTACTGCTCCTGCCTTTATCACTTAAATATTTATTTCATTTCATGAGTAACTATTAATCTTACATCAGACCAATTACCAAAATATCATAAGATACTGTTTTACTAAATCTGCATGCCCACCTTAAACCCTTCTTCAATAGCATTTCGCAACCGCCTTGGCTGCAGGCAATCACCAATAACATAAGAATCAATACCTGCACTCCGGCATGTACTCTCAAGCAATTTAACTTTTTCTGATGGTTGCTTGTAACCGGCAGCTATCACCACCAGGTTTGCTGTAAATTCTGAAATATTATTATTGTTATTTTCAATTTTTCTGCTTATTGAAACCGATTCTTTGGAAATCCCGACAATTTTACTGCTTGTAAGTATCTTCACACCATCTTCCTTAAGCATTTTTTCGAGAACTACACTGTTATACTTAATGTCTTCTTCCTTCATGATTTCATCTAGTATTTCGACTATGATAACATCATTTCCTCTTCTTGAAAGCAGAAGTGCGGTTTCACATCCGACATCACCTCCGCCTAGTACAACTATTTTCCTGTTATTATAAATTCCAGGATTATTCAATGCTTTTTCAGCAGTAATTACATTATTATTGTCAGAACCTTTTATGTTCGGAATAAATGGTTCGGCTCCTATTGCAATAAGAAGCACCTCAAATTGTTTATCTTTCAGGGAACCTGCGGTTACTTCAATGCCTGTCAATGCTTTTATTTTACTTTCATAAACTTCCTGCCTTAAGTACTTGAGAAGGTCTTTAAATTCGTATTTAAAATCCGGTGAACTTCCAGGAATCAGCTTTCCGCCCATATAGTCTTCTTTTTCAAATAGTGTAACTTGATGACCCCTCCTGCTGGCTGTCAGAGCTGCTGTAATGCCTCCAGGTCCGGCACCAACTACTGCAACCTTTTTTACTTTCTTTGCAAGCTCGCAGGAATTCTCATAAAAATTCCCATATTTTTCTAAAACATCAGGGTTCACCGAGCAGACAATACTTTTTCCCAAAACTGCAACCTCATGATGGCAGACATGGCATCTGATACAAGGTCTTATGCGTACTGAATCTTTTGATTTTGATGCCCATAAATTTTCAGCAATAAAAGCTCTTCCAACTGCCACCATATCAGCCTGATTGCTTTCTATAATTTTATCAGCCTCATCCGGTTTCAATATTCCGCAAGCCGCTATAACAGGGATGTTTTTTATGACAGTTTTTAAATTTGAAGATAAAGGTATAGTTGAATTTCTCGGCTGATAGAGGTTTGGCATAGGAGGATATTTAAACATTGACATTGGCTTGTCAAGCTTTGCAAAAGACCACTCATGAATATATGCTGCGTCAGAATCCTGAAGTTTTTTTGCAATCCTTGCTCCCAACTCCATATTAATACCATCTTCAATATCGTAAAAAGCATTATATTTGACTCCGACTGGAAAATCGATGCCACACTTTTGCTTTATACTCCTGATTACTTCAACTGGGAACCTCATCCTGTTTTCAAAATTACCACCGTATTCATCAGCCCTTTTATTAAAATGCGGGCACATGAAATCGGAAAGCATGAAGTTCTCGGCACAATCCAATTCTACGCCATCAAAACCTGCTTCCTGGGCAATGTGGGCGGACTTTCCAAAATCGTCAATTATTTCCTTAATCTGGCCGGTATTAAGTTCCATGGGCTTTACTTCCCCCATCCACTCACTGCTAAATTCAGGCAAGCCGGCAGATGGCACAAAAGGTTCTGAAATATCAGCTCCACCAAGAACAAGAATCTGGGCAAAAATTTTTGCGTCATTTTTATGAGCAGCAGATGTTAATTTTTGCAGTCCAGGTATTTGCGTATTCGAATAACATCCCAGGAACTTGAGCTTTCCATATTTTGCTGAAGCCCTTGCTCCTGAAGTTATTATAAGTCCTGTATTTTTTGTTCTTGCCTTAATAAAATCGACATAATCATCTGTTACGGTTTCGTCAGGATTATATGATCCGATACCCATTGGAGCAAGAACTATTCGATTTCTAACTTCAAGTTTTCCTATGTTGATTGGCTCAAATAAGTTTGCAAACATGTTCTTTTACTTTTTTTATTAATGCACATTAAAAAATGCACATTAAAGATTATCAGAAAAATTATTAAAAATAAATGCAGATATTTATAATGTTTAAATGGAAATTATCTAACAACTTATCTAAAGCCTGAACTACGGAGTTGCTGCAAATCAATTCGGCATACCTGCCTGTCTGTCTGTTGACTATTGCAGATAAATAATATATAATTTTTGCAGAATTGTAAATTTATTAAAAATTTCTAATATTTTTTTTCATAAAAAAATAGTCAATTTACAATTTTGTAAATTAGTATTAAATTTTTATCATTAATAACTCAGAATAATTTCACTGGTTTTATAATCAGTGGAAAAAGGGGGTGCATGCAAAAAATTATAAAATACTGTGTCTTTAAACAAAATAAAATTCGTTATTTAAACAAAGGAGGAAAAATAAATGAAAAAGAGTCTCATGTTGTTATTGGTAACTATTATTACTGTTGCAATTATAGTTACAATGGCATTAGCAGGATGTAAAAAAGAAGCAGTATCTGAAACAACAACTGCAGCTGAGACAACTGCCGCAGCAACCACGGCTGCAGAGACTACTGTTGCTGAAACCACTGCAGCAGAAGATATGAATGCAATAGACCCATTCATATTAGAAGTCAGAAAACCTTGGGAAAAATTAAAAGGGATAACTGACGTTTCTTGGAAAGGACCACTAGGTGAAACTCCACTTTTAGACAGTGATTTATTTCTAACAAAAGCAGAAGTTGAAAAAATAAGAGCCGGAAAACCAGACGGAACTCCATATACATATGCCGTAGCAGCTAATAATACCGCAGGTGAATATTCTCTGGCAATGAATGCGGGTCCAAATAGTGGATTATGGGAATATATGGAATATTTAGGTGTGAAACAGGTTGCCTTTGCTTCTGCTGAGTTTGACCCTGTTAAGCAAAAAGCCGATGTTGAGTCCATAATTGCGTTAAAGCCAGATGTCATTGTTGCTTATGCAACTGATCCTACAACAGGAGCTGCAAATTTCAAACCAGCGGTAGACGCAGGCATACCATTAGCCTTTATATCCACTGTACCTGATGGTTATGAATATGGAAAAGAATTTATTGGAATATCAACCAATAACCCCTATGAAGAAGGAATATATCTTGCTAAAGAAACATTTGATTTATATGGCGACGACGCTAAAGTGGGCTATGTATTTTATGATGATGTATATTTTGTATGTAACTACCTTGATAAGGGTTATATTGATTATGCAGATAAAAATTACCCAGATTGGACAATTTATAAACAAGGTTTTGTTGCAGAAACAGGAGCAGGTGATTCAGCTGGAGCTCTTATATTAAAATACCCCGACATTGAAGTATTTTATACTACATATATGGTACCAGCAATGCATATAGTAGCTGCTCTAACAGAAGCTGGCAGAGATAAAGATGTGGGTGTAGTTACTTTTGGAATTGATGCTCCAACACTCATTAACCTGATTGAAGATGGACCTGTAAAAGCTATCAGTACTGATTCGCCATATCTTGTAGGTATTAATCATGCTATACAGGCAGCTAGTGCATTAATAGATAAACCATTACCACAGCCTAATTTTATTGTTGTCCCTACTACTATGATCAGAAAAGAAAATGTAAGAGAAATATGGAAGGCTGCTATGGGAAATGTTCCAATGCCTGATTCCGTACTAGAAGCTCTAGAAAAAGCAGGGTTATAAAAATAAATTTTCAGGTGTTTATTTAATATTAAAGAAGAATGCTAATGGGGGTTACATCAAATTTCCTATTAGCATTCTTTTATTTTACGATATACTGCCTTATATTAGCTATTCCTAACCAAGTTTAATGCTAATCAAATCTGATAAACTTAAATTAAGTTGTAAAGAAGTTATAAAGGAGATGCTAGAAATTATGAAAAGTTGCAATTCTAAATATATTAAGATAAAATAACTCCAAACATAAGCAAGATAACTTTCACAAATTTATACTGGCACGAGGATTATTTTATCTTAAAAAATCATACTTCTTTTTTTGTTTTTAGTATCATAAAACACAAAATATAATAAATTAAAAGTATGGAGTCGATAATGTCTTATCCAAGAATATTTCATTCCGGTAGCGAAGTCTGCACAGGTTGCAAGGTTTGTGAAATGATTTGTTCATTAATACCTGAGAAAAAAGGAATAAATCCCAAAAGATCCAGAATTAGAATTTCCGAAAACCCCGATAAAGGTATCTATATACCAGTAGTTTGCCGTCACTGCGAAAATGCTCCATGCATTGATGCATGCCCAGAGTCAGCTCTTTCAAAGGATAAAAAACTAGGTACAATACGTGTAAACAAAGATACCTGTTCAGGCTGTGGGCTTTGTGTAGAAGCTTGTGATTATAACGCTATATTCTTGCATCCTGTAGATAGTATTGCCTGTGTATGTGACCTCTGTGGTGGAGAGCCAAAGTGCGTAAAATATTGTTTGCAGGAGGCACTGGTATTTTTAAAACCGGAAGAGTATGAGTTAAAGAAAGACAAAGAATTCCTTGGAAAGGTGGTTTAAATGACTCTCTGCGGCTGGATGGGAAAAATACTACGAGTTGATCTCAGCAATGGTGATATTAATGTAGAACTTCTTGATGAGGAACTAAGATTAAAATTTATAGGTGGAAGAGGAATAAACTCAAGGCTGCTTTATAGTGAAACCGGACCTGAAACAGACCCATTTGGACCAGGCAATAAAATTATCATTGGAACAAGTCCTTTAACAGGAACAATGGTACCAACTTCCAGCAGGTTTACAATAACAGCAAAGTCTCCTTTAACAGGTATTCTTGGTGACTCAAACTGTGGTGGTGCTTTTGCACCTGCAATAAAATATGCAGGTTATGACTTTATAATAATCCATGGAATCTCAGATAAACCTGTTTATTTATTTATTGAAGATGAACATGTGGAGATTAAGGATGCTGCTTCGCTGTGGGGAAAAACCACCCACCAAACTGAGGCGACTATAAAAGAGGGAAACGATAACAATGATTTAAAAGTACTTTCTATAGGCCCTGCAGGTGAAAATCTTGTGAAAATTGCAGGAATTGTAACTGGAATAAATATTGCAGCAAGGTGTGGTTTAGGTGCAGTAATGGGATCAAAAAAACTTAAAGCAATAGCCATTAAAGGTTCACATACAATAAATATCGCACATCCTGATAGAATGCTTGCACTTGTAGATAATATTTATGATGATTATAAAAAATGTGAAGCCTGGAACTGGTTTCCAAAGCTTGGCTGGACTACTGGACTTGCTGGAATGGCTTCTTCAGGTTGTTCTCCAATTAAGAATTATATGATAAGCGGTGGATGTGACGCTGAAAAAAGACAGTGTTTTTTAAATGTTGAAAGCTCTCCAAAATATCGTTTTAAAGATTTAGCTTGCAATGCTTGTCCCTTAGCATGTAATAAATGGATACATATGCCAAAATTAGGCAAGATGAAAGCACCCGTTCCTGGCACTGGTCATATGTCTATATGGGAAACTTATGATTATGATTTCCATGTAGAAATCATTGATTTATGCGAAAAATATGGAATGGATATCTATTCTGTTCAGGATGCGATCTCAGCTGCAATGGAATGGTATGAAACAGGCATTATAACAAAAAAAGATACTGATAATCTCGAGGTCACATTCGGGAATAAAGAAGTTGTAAAATCCCTCGTTCATAAAATTGCCAGAAGGGAAGGTTTTGGGGACATACTGGCTGAAGGAAGCATTAAAGCAGGAAAAATCATAGGTGCAAGCCCTGATACAACTCCAACTGGAGGTTATGGCAAGGGAATGGATCAGGGACCTATAGACTCTACAGCAATGGCAGCGCTAACACTCGCATGCAGTGTTTCAACAAATGGTGCCAGTCATCTAAGATGTGTGCCTCCCATGTCCTGGGGTGTACAGAAATTAATGCCTGAAAAGTGGCAAAAGGTTTATAAAGAAGCGGGCGCTAAGGAAGCAATGGACAAACCATGGATATCTCATCCTGTTATAGCTGAGATAGTAACCTACTTTGAAGATATATGTACATCATCAGATATAATTGAGATATGTAAAAATACAACTGAGTTTTATTATTTCTTTGGTTTTAAAAAAAGAGAGACCAGGGATGACTTGCAGTGGCATGCTGAATGGATAGAAGCAATAACAGGTATGAATATTGACAGGAGTAACATGGAGCATATTGCAAAAAAGGTTCTGAACATAGAGAAAGCATATAATGTCAGGGAAGGAAAACTAAGAAAAGATGACATGCCGGTACATCGCTTCATGGAAAAGCGCAAGGGAGGTCCACTTGATGGAAAAGCACTGGACGAAAAAGAATTTCAGCAGCTTTTTGATGCTTATTATAAACTGCATGGCTGGGACCCAAAAACTTCTATTCCAAAGAGAGACACTCTTGAAAGATTTGGTCTGAAGTTTGTAGCTAATGATCTTGAAAGTAGGGGCATATTATTGTTAAACAGTTAACAATTTTCCAACCTCTAAGACAGCTGTACCTGCATCAGGTGCATATCCATCTGCGCCAATCTTAACAGCAAAATCTTGCGTTATTGAAGCTCCGCCCACTATTATTTTTATATGATTACCTGGTTTTGATCTTCTTATATCACTAATAATCTTTCCCATATTTAATCTGGTAGTACTGAGAAGAGCAGACAAAGCAATTATATCTCCTTTATTATCGATCGCAGCATTTAAATACTGCTCAGCCGACACATCTACACCTATATCAACTACCTTAAAACCTGAACCCTCCAACATCATACATACCATCTTTTTCCCTATGTCATGCATATCACCCAGAACTGTACCAGCAACAACAATACCCTTATATTTTAATTTTGACTTTAAAATCAAAGGTCTGATTTTTTTCAACCCTTCCTGTACCATCATACCGGAGACAAGCATATCTGGTAGAAAATACTCCTTTTTTGTAAATTTCTCACCCACAACATTTAGACCTTTTATAAAACCCTCCTGCATCAATTTGTTTACATCAACATCTTGTTTTATGGCTTTATCAACTAAGCGATTAAACTCATCAAAATTACCGACTATAATTTTTTGAGCTATTTGGTTTATTATATTTTTCATAATGATTCTCCTAATCCTATTAATATTGTTCCTGTCCCAAATTTAAACTTCTAATATACTCGACATATCCCAAGCCTTTAACTTTTTGCATTGGGTATTTGCCAAATTCTTTGACCGCCTCAAACTCTGCTACTATATTTTCAGGTGGCGTCTCTGGGGGAACATTAATGGAATTAGCAAATATAAATCCGCCTCCAGGTGCATAGGACTGAATCAATTTTTTAACTCCTTCCTTTATCTGATTTGCAGCTCCAAGTGGAAGTAAAAATTGAACATCAAAGCCTCCCATGAAAGACAAAACATCACCAAATTCCTTTTTTAACTTTTCCGGGTCCATATTTACTGCAAGTGGCTGAACAGGATTTAATACCTGTACTCCGATTTCTATTAAGTCCGGGATAAACTGATAAACTGAGCCACAGCTATGAATAAAAATTTTTGCTTCAGGCTTTATGTATTTCCTTATGGTTTTTATAATCTCTACCTGATAGGGTTTATAAAATTCCCTGTAATCTTTTAAAGACATAAGACCTGCTTCCTGAGTTCCAAGATCATCATATATGACAGCACCATCTAATAGATAACCAACCTGGCTATAAAACTGAGTAAGGAAACTTTGGGTAGTTTCAAGAAATCTTTGAGCCAGAGTATGGTAGAATTTAGGTCTGATTCTCATATCAGAAAGCCATTTTTCAAGACCGCTTACAAATCCATAACCATTTACTGGAAAATAAGTAAGTAAAGCATCACCAACAAGAAAATATCCTTTCTCATGTAATGTCCTTGCTTTTTCAACAACACCTTCCATAATATCTATAGAGGTATCTGGCCAGTAGGGATAGTTATCAATATCTTCCACTGTTGTGACATTTTTCATTGGAGGATTGACAAAATCCCATTCATCATACCAGCCAACTTTTTTTTATCCTCATTCCATATTGAAATGGATAAATCTTATAGCCATCATCTGCAATGAAGGTATAAGTAGGAGCATTTGGATAAATTCCCCTTAAATCGCTAGCAAATAATGCCATTACCTGTTCATCAAGATTACCTACAATATTTCCTACAGGACCTGTTGCAGGAGGATTATAATCTTTAAGATTTAAATATCTATATAACTCGGTGCATGTGCATTTTTCTGGTGGGCATTCAGTCATAGTCGTTGCAAGTGTCCCGCCAAATGATATAGGAACTCTGTCAGGCTCCTTATGATTAAGTGCAGTATAGACTCTTTCTCTAGAAGTCATTTCAGACATAATAATTTCACCTCACTTTTAAATTAATAAATATCTATCTATCTATCTTTAAAAATATAAAGAATTGCTGCAAAAACGCAGCAAGCTGAACCAGTTATTAATTTTTCAATGTTCTTTGACAATTACCAATATTTTTAAATAGATTTCTAATATTTAATAAAATTTGTTGCTGAAGTTTTTATATCTGACTTGATAACCTAAAATATTCTAATATTAATTTTGCAGTTCTGCAACTTGATTTTTTATCTTCAAAGTTTATTTAGATAAACTTTTTGATTTTTATTATAATTAGAGAATTAAAAAATCAAATAAAATAATAAATGAATCTTAATAAATACTATAAATAACAGTAAAAAGGATTTCTTATTTGGAAAGAAATGAAAATTTAACTCCAAGTTTCAGATTTTTCCTGGGGATTTTTTTTCTTTCTGCATCGGTGATTATATTTGAGATTGTTATAACAAGAATTTCATCAATTATTTTTATCTATAATTATGCTTTTCTGGTGGTTTCACTTGCTATTCTTGGATTAGGCTGTGGAGGAATTTTTGCCTATTACAGATATAATCCCAAGAGATCTTATACACAGTTTGAAATGCTGGGAAAGCTTTCATTCTACAGTTGTTTATTTTCTATTTTTATAACATTATTTATTATATTAATTACAAAAGTATTCTTTTTTTTAAATTTATTTTTATATTTTGCGACATCGTTTATCCCATTTTTTTTTGCGGGCGTTGCTCTGTCTTTGACTTTTCAATTATTTTCAAGTTACAGTTTTAAGTTGTATTTTTCAGATCTAACAGGGGCTGCGGTTGGTGCAGTCTCATCTATTATTATCTTAGAAAAATTTGGTGGTGTAAATTCTGTAATATTTATTGGTATTTTAGGAATAATCTCAGCTTTCTGTTTTATAACAAGCTACCATAAAAAGACAATTTCTCTAAACCCTATTCGATTTTCTTCAATTTTAGCAATTGTTATCCTGGTATTTTTTATATTAAATATTTTTTTAGGATTTTTAGGTGAAGTGCCTATCCAAAAATCTGATATTAAAGATTTATATTTAATGCTAAATTCGTCTGATTTTAAAGCAGAAATAATTGAAAGCAGATGGAGCGCTTTTGGAAGAGTGGATTTGGTTGAGGTAACCGGTGATGATAAAGTCAGATACCTATTTATAGATGGTGCTGCCGGTACCCCTATGTTTAAATTCGATGGAAATATAAAAAAAGCCATTGAAAATCTTGATTTTTTAAAGATGATATTTTCCGGTACTTTTCCATTCTATTTTTTAAATGAAAGCCAGAAAGACAGTATGCTAATTATTGGTCCCGGAGGAGGAAGGGAAGTTATAATTGGTTTGGTTAATGGTGTAAAAAATATTACAGGTGTTGAGATTAACAGAGATTTTGTAAATATTGTTAATGATTACAAAAATTATAATGGCGGTGTTTACACTAATTTTAATAATGTAAATATAATAACCAGTGAAGGAAGAAGCTTTTTAAGAGGAGTAACCAATAAATTTGATATTATAATGATTATTCAGCCCTTTACAAAAAGTTCCAGGAGTCTTGAGGGATATGCCCTGACAGAAAATTATCTATTGACCGTTGAGGCAGTAAAAGATTATATGAATCATCTGACAAAAGAGGGAAGCTTAATTTTTGTCCTCCATAATGCAAATGAGATAATGAGGTTTATCGCTTCAGCACTTACATCATTTGAAGGCACTGGAATTAAGAACAGTGAAGCCATGCATTACTTTTATACAGTTGGCAGAGGTGAGACAAATCCTGTTTTGGTATTGCGTAATACCCCTTTTACATCAGAAGAATCTGAAAAGATTTTAAATAAAATGCTGGAACTAGAATTAATTTCTCCTTTAACATATATATCTGGCCTGGACCAAAGATTTATAAATTTTAAAAAGCAGGATGGGTCAATTATTGAGAGTAAATTATTTAATGACGATTTGCTGTTATTAGAAAAAGGTAAAATGAATCTAAATGATCTGATAATAAAATCTTCTTTTAATATAAAACCTACAACAGATAACAGACCGTTCTTTTTTAAGGATGAGAAAGGAATTCCGGTCAATATCATTCCAATATTGATAATAGCTTTAATAATTAATGCCGGCATGGTCGTTATCTCCATTATTAAAAGTAAACAAAATAAAGGTATCTTTAAATTGATGCTTTTATCTATATTGCTTGGTTTTGGCTTTATGATGATAGAGATATCATTTTACCAGAGGCTTATTTTGTATATCGGATCTCCAGTTATAGCACTTGCAATAATTATAGGTATGCTGCTGGCAGGAATGGGGTTGGGTAGTTTATTTGGTGAAAGAATTTTTCCGAATCAAAACAGGAAAAAAATTATAATTTTTAGTTTTATTATATGTATATTAGTGACTGGATTATTTTTTATACTTTCAGCAATATTTAACAATTCTTTAAGTTATAGCATTTATTTAAAGGCTCTTGTCTGTGCTGGAATCCTGTTACCTATTGGTTTCATCCTGTTTTGGT
>JAMCVO010000169.1 GCA_023475715.1 Actinomycetota bacterium | reverse complement strand
CCAACAATACAAAAAAGGAGTTATTAAAATGCAGAAACCATGGGTACAAATAGCAATTGATGTAAAAGAAATAGAGAGAGCGAAACAACTTGCTAAAATGGCGTTGCAGGCTGGTGCCGACTGGGTGGAAGTAGGGACTCCGCTTATTGTTTTCGAAGGTATAAAGGCTATAGGCAGCCTGGTCGAGGTTTGCAAAGATGTACCGGTGCTTGCAGATTTTAAAGCTCAGGACGGTGTTTATAAATATTTTATGGAAGCTTCAAGGCTGGGGGCAAAACTTGCAGTTGTACTTGGAGTAGTTGCAGACGGCAGTATCCTAGAGGCCGTAAGGGCTGGAAAAGATAGTGGTATAAAGGTAGTGGCTGACATGTTTTCAGTAAAGCTTGATGACATTGTAAATCGTGCAAGACAATTGGAAGTACTTGGAGTTGACTATTTAACAATTCATCTTGGAATTGATGAAAGCAAATATGACAAATCCAGACATGCTTTTGACAAACTTGAAGAAGTGGTAAAAGCAGTCAGCCTACCGGTAGGAGTATCATCTTTTTCCAAGGAAGATGCCATGCAGGCAGTTAAGCTGGGAGCATCCTGGATAATACAGGGAGAGCCGATTCTTAGCGCTCCGGATGCGCTTGAGCAACTGACAGATTATGTAAAAACTGTAAAATCTGCTTTCTAAAAAAGAAAGGATATATTCATGAAAGCCGCAGTCATTAACGGCCCCTTAAAAATGGAAATACAAGAGCGTCCCATACCAACACCTGGCTCCGGTCAGGCCCTGGTTAAAGTAAAATCTGTCGGCATATGCGGTTCTGACGTGCATGGGTTTTTAGGACTTAGCGGCAGACGAAGACAACCTGGTCTTGTTATGGGACATGAAGCATCAGGACAGGTGGAAGAAATTGGAAAGGATGTTTTAGGACTGGTAAAAGGTGACAGAGTGGCAATTGACCCTCAGGTTTATTGCGGTTACTGTTTTGCCTGCAAGCATGGCTGGCAAAACCTGTGTGACAACATGTCTGTTATAGGATCATCCATGAGAAACTTTAAGGACGGTGCAATGTGCGACTATATTGTACTATCAGCATCTCAGCTCTATAAAATTCCTGATAATTTAAGCTTTAGCCAGGCAGCCATGCTGGATCCTGTATCTAATGCCCTACATGTCTTTAACAGGGCACAAACAGAGATAGGAGATACCATTGCAGTAATTGGAACAGGTGTTATTGGCCTTGTACTTGTACAGGTGGCAAAACTTAAAGGTGCAGGCAAAGTAATTGCAGTTGATGCATCAGAGGCTCGCCTTGGGCTTGCAAAAACATTTGGAGCAGACGTACTTGTAAATTCAAATTGTCAAAATACTGTAGAAGCTATCATGTCCGAAACAGAAGGCAGGGGTGCCGATATTGTTGTGGAAGCCGTAGGACTTGCGGCCACATACAAAAACGCAGTTAACTCTGTTAGAAAAAGAGGACAGGTGGCCGCCCTTGGTTTTAGAGACGATGAGGTTTTAATTCCAATTCAGCCACTGCTCTTTAGGGAAATAACCATAATAGGCAACACTGGGTTCGTATTTGAAATAGGCCCATTTATTGATTTTGTGGCAGGTGGAAAAATAGATGTAGAACCAATAATTACACATACATTTTGCCTTGACAATGTCCAGAAAGCATTTGAGACTGCAGCAGACGAATCATCAGGTGCAATCAAAGTAATGATTGAACCTTAGAGCATTCCATAATAATAATAAAAAAAATGGTTAAAAGTTTATTTTTTATCAGACATAAGTATATAAAATGAACATTCCTGTTAGTTAAAAAAAATGTGAAAGATAAAGGATAAAATATGACAGTAAAAGAAATGACTTCACGGGAAAGGCTTAAAAGAACTCTTGAGCGTAAAGAAGTTGACAGGGTGCCATTGGATATTGGGAGTACTATCAATACAGGTATAAATACTCAAGCATATGAAAAACTAGTTAGCTATTTGGGGATGAAGAATAAATCTGAGAGGTGTTCAGCTGTCTGGTCCCTGGCTACACCAGAAGAATCTCTTTTAAAGCGCCTATCAGTAGATACAAGAGGTATATTTGCACCTACTCCTAATATTTACAAAAACCAATCTACTAATCCTGATGAGATTATAGATGAATGGGGTCTGATTTATAAAAAACCACAAGGCTGTATCTATTATGAATTAAAAGAAAACCCCTTTGCAAAAGCAGATATCGATGATCTTGAAAAATACCTATGGCCAGATCCGGAACACCCTGAAAGAATTGCTGGAATTAAGGATGTGGCCAAAAAACTTCATGAAGATGGTGGATATGCTATAGTGGGAAATCCATCCGGGGGAACATCTATTTTTGAAAGAAGCTGGTATTTTAGAGGATTGGAACAATTTCTTGTCGACTTGATCGTTAATAAGAAATTTGCCCATACTCTTCTGGAGATTATTTTAGACATACAAACAAGAAAATGGAAATTACTTTTAAGCGAGATAGGACAATATCTTGATGTAATTGCAATTGGGGACGACCTTGCAGGCCAGACAAATCTTCTTATGTCACCTGGACTTTACAGGGAAATGATCAAACCATACCAGAAAAAAATTTTTCAAAGCATTAAACAATGGACCGATGCCAAACTTTTCTACCATAGCTGCGGAAACATATCTCCTATACTTGGCGACCTTATAGAAGCAGGTATCGACATTATCAATCCAGTACAGGTTTCTGCTCAAGATATGGCTCCGGAGAGACTTAAGAAAGAATTTGGGAACAAAGTGACGTTTTGGGGAGCTGTCGATACTCACGACCTGTTAAACAGGGCGGAACCCGAAGAGGTTATTATTGAAACAAAGAAGCTTATCAGTATTCTTGGTCAAGATGGAGGATATGTGGTTGCAGCTAACCATAATATTCAGCCTGATGTAAAACCACAAAATATATTAGCAATGATATCTGCTGTATTAGCAAAAAATTAACCCTGAAAGGAAACAAATATGCAAATACTGAAAAACTATGTTGGCGGCAAGTGGGTAAACCCCCAAAACAAGGGATACATAGATGTCCAGAATCCATCAACAGGTGAAGTGCTGTCCAAAGTCCCGCTATCTACAACAAAAGCCGCCAACGATGCTATTGATGCAGCAGCATCTGCATATCCTGCCTGGAGCACAATTCCTGTAGCAAGAAGGGTAAGATATCTATTTAAGTTAAATGAGTTGCTGCGCTCAAATGAAAACAAGATAGCCAGAACACTTGTTGCCGAAATGGGAAAATCAATACCTGATGCACAAGCAGAGCTTAAACGTATCTATGAAAATATAGAGGTAGCATGCGCCATGCCGGTACTATCCCAGGGAGACAAGATAATAGGCACCTCGTATGATATTGACGGGGAAGTACTGAAGCTTCCCATGGGCCCGTTTGCCATGATTGCTCCCTTTAACTTTCCCGCAATGGTTCCTTTCTGGTTTATCCCCTACGCAATAGCAGCAGGTAATACTTTTTTAATTAAGGCCTCAAAGCAGGTTCCGATGACAATGAACCTAATTACAAGATATATTGACAGGGTGGGCCTTCCTGCCGGGGTATTTAACTTAGTCAACGGTGACAAGACCATAGCTGATGCCTTTATGGACAGCCCCAAGATAAAAGGCGTGTCAGTTGTGGGATCTACTCATACCTGCAGGATAATAGCAGAGAGGTGTGCAAAGACAAATAAGAGATTTCAGGCTATGGGTGGTGCCAAAAATCACTTAGTTGTCATGCCCGATGCAAAGCTTGATGCCGTGGTAAGGAATATGACAACTTCCTGCTACGGCTGTGCGGGCCAGAGGTGCATGGCATCTTCTGCAATCATTGGAGTGGGACCAGCTTATGACACAATATGTGAAAGATTTATAGAAGATTCAAAAAAAGTAATAGTTGCAAATCCCCTGGATGCCAGTATTGCAGACCAGTCCCTTGTTATGGGTCCGGTAATATCTACCAAAGCAAAAGAATTTATACTGTCAATGATTGATACCGGTATAAAAGAGGGGGCAAATCTTGCACTTGATGGAAGATCTATAGTAGTGCCAGGATGTGAGAAAGGTTACTTTATAGGCCCCACAGTATTTACAGATGTAGTACCTGGTATGAAGATACATGAGGTTGAGATATTCGGCCCGGTAGTTGTAATACTTAAGGCAGAAAGCTTAGATGAGGCAATATCAATTATTAATAATCACAAATACGGTAATGGTGCTTCCATATATACACAGAATGGCTACTGGGCAAGAAAATTTAAATTGGAAGCAGAAGTAGGAATGATTGGAATAAATGTTGGGATACCTGCACCTGTTGCATACCTACCCTTTGGAGGAATGAAAGAGTCGCAATATGCAGACATTAAGGCACAGGGAAAAGCAATAATAAATTTCTATACAGAAGACAGGATTGTAACTGAGAGGTATTTTAAAGAGGAATAATAATATGAAGGTAGGAAGGAGAAATTATGCCAGACTACTTGGTAGGATCTGATGTTGGAACGGGTGGCACAAAATCCGTAGTAGTAGACAGTAATGGCAATGTTTTAGGTAAGCATTTTATTGAATATCCGTTAATTACCAATAAACTTGGATATGTGGAGCATGATCCCCAGTGGTATTGGAATGCCGTAGCTGATACAATTTCTAAAGCAATTACTGACTCAAAAGTAAATCCTAAAAAAATCAGGGGAGTAAGCATAAGTGCATTAGCCCCTGCATGTATCCTGGTCGATAAAGACCTGCAGCCTTTACAGTTTGCCCATATCTGGATGGACAGACGCGCAACTAGGCAATGCGAATGGCTTAGGCAAAACATTGGTGAAGATCGCGTATTTAATTTAACGGCAAACATAATTGATCCTTACTATGCAATTACCAAACTAATGTGGGAAAGGGATAATAGGCCTGATCTTTACAAGAGGACATATAAACTGCAGACCGCAGCTGATTATCCGGCAATGAAACTTACCGGTAAAGCTGTTACCGATTATTCCAATGCATGTCTTATTGGTATTGCATATGACATCAGAAAAAAAGTCTGGGATGAAAAGCTTTTAAAAGAAATTGGAATTGATCCGGGTAAACTTCCGGATCTGTATCCCTGCGAGGAAGTGATAGGGTATGTAACCAGACAGGCCGCTGAAAGAACAGGGCTTGCTGTCGATACACCGGTTGTTGCAGGAACAGTCGACTGTAATGCAGCATGGGTTGCAACAGGTGCAGTTGAAGATGGGGATGCTTCAATAGTGATGGGAACCGCAGGAATTATAGGGATAGTTCATAAAATAGACAGCTTTACAAAAGGCATGATAACCATATGTCATACCGCAAGCTCAAAAGATACTTACACCACACTTTCAGCACAGCTCTGTGGTGGTCTATACAGGTATTATCGCGACAACATGGCCATAGCTGAAAAAAATGCTGAAAGGGATACAGGAATTGATGCATATGAGCTTATGGACGGGCTTGCTGCTAAAATAAAGCCAGGAAGTGAAGGACTTGTAGTTCTTACATATTTTCAAGGTGAAAGAACACCTATATGGGACCCGTATGTAAGAGGAATGATATTTGGACTTTCATTCAATCATACAAGAGGCCATATAATAAGGGCAATCATGGAGGGGACAGGTTATGCACTCAGACATAATTATAACTTAATTAAAAACAGCGGCATTAAAATAAATTTGCCTTTTGTCATGAGTGAGGGTGGTGCAAGATCCAAGCTTTGGCGCCAGATCGTTTGTGATATGCTCGAAGCTCCAGCGGTATATATGAAAAATACAAGCGGAGCACCTTTTGGCAATGCGGTGCTTGCCGGTGTTGGAACGGGAGTTTTTAAGGATTTTTCTATAGTTAAGAAATGGACCGAAGTTGCAGATAGAACCGAGCCAATTGCATCAAATACAGAAATATATAAAAAGTATTATAGGATATTTGTTGAACTCTATAAAAGCAATAAAGACCTTTATGTAGAACTTGCCAAAATCAGAGAATCCGGCATTAATTGATGTGATAAAAATTGTTTGCTAAGCTGTATGATATAAAGAATTATTTATTAAAAAATAATGTCTATTAGAGGGAAAATATGGATCAGAAAATAGAAAGATTAAAAAAAATAGCAAAAGAAATTCGCATTAATACTTTTCATGCTATTACAAAAGCTGGCGGTGGACATTATGGGGGCTGTCTGTCTTTATCAGAGATACTGACAGTTCTTTATTTTGATTCCATGAATGTAGACCCAAAAAAATTAAAAGATGATAAAAGGGACAGGTTTATATTATCAAAAGGGCATGGCGGACCAGCATTATATGCTACTCTGGCAGCCAGGGGTTATTTTCCACTTTCAGCTTTGGATGAACTGGATGTTCCTCTGTCCAAATTTCCTAAACATTTAGACAGATTAAAACTTGACGCAATAGATGTATCCAGTGGGGCACTGGGGCAGGGATTATCAATAGCTGTAGGTATGGCAATATCACTGAAGCAGCAAAAAAAACCAAACCGTGTTTATATAATATTAGGCGATGGAGAATGTAATAGCGGCCAGGTATGGGAAGCGGCAATGGCAGCTTCCAAATATCATCTTAATAACATAATTGCCATTGTAGATAATAATAAATTCCAAATAGACGGCCCTGCTGATCTTGTCATGCCGCTGGAACCTTTTAATGAAAAATGGAAGTCTTTTGGCTGGAAGGTGTTTGAGGCTGATGGTCATGATATTGAGTCTCTAATTACCAGTATAAACAAAGCAAAAAAAGAAAAATCTAAGCCTGTAATTATAATAGCAAATACTATTAAAGGTAAAGGCATATCATTTATGGAAAATAGTATTTATTGGCATGCAGGCCATTTATCAGAAGAACAATTAAACCAATGTTTGATGGAATTGGAGGGATTAAAATGTTAGGTGAAATGGTTTCAACACAAGAAACTTATGGTAAAACCTTGGTTGAATTGGGTAATAAGAATAAGGATATATTTGCACTTGAGGCAGATTTAATGAGATGCTCAGGCAGTAAATTATTTGAAGATAAATATCCGGATAGACACATACAACTTGGAATCGCAGAACAGAATCTTGTAGGAGTAGCCGCTGGTTTAGCGGCGATGGGTAGAATACCTTATGCCAGTACTTTTGCAAATTTTTTAACCCAGAGAGCCTGTGACCAGATAGTAATGAGCCTTGCATATAATAAATTCAATGTAAAATTAGTAGGATCTTATGCCGGAATAACCAGCGGTAGTAATGGCGGTACTCATATTTCTGTATGTGATATTGCAATCACCAGGTCTATTCCAAATATGAAGGTCTTGGATCCAGGTGATTGCAATGAGTTCAGGCAGGCTATTATTTCTACTTCTAAAGATGAAGGACCAACTTATATTCGTCAAGCCAGCGGACCGATGAAGACAATTTTTGATGACATACATAAATTTGAAATCGGAAGGGGTTACAAGTTTGGTTATGGCAAGGATATAACCCTTATTTCTGCCGGAATAACCACTTCAATAGCAATGGATGCATTAGTTGAATTAGAAAAAGAAAATATAAAAGCCAGATTAATTCATTTACCCACAATAAAACCTGCAGACAATGATATCATAATAGAAAGTGCCAAAGCTACAGGGGCAATTCTGATAATAGAAAATCATTCTATTTACGGCGGTCTTGGCGGGTTAGTTTCAGAAACAGTTAGTAAAAATTATCCTGTAATTATAGACGACATTGGGTTAAGGGATACATGGGGCCTTAATGCTGATTTTAAACATCAATTAAAATATTTTGGTTTTACAGTTGAAAATATTGTTAAAAAAAGCAAAGAACTCATAGCAAAAAAATAAGAATAAATAATTTAACCTGTATTTTAATACCTGCTGAAATTTCACCATAAGAAATGATATCAAAAAAAACAGCTCAATTTTTGTCCTAAAGAGAAAAAACTTACAAAAAAATTGACTTTATATATATTTTTGCATAAAATCAGGTCTGTAATATAAATATATAAGTCCCTGATAATATGGATATATCAAAAACAAGAAAGACAATAAGAGATTTAGGCCTGGAGAGATTTAAAGCAGAAATGGAAATGCTAAAAGATCTTTCCAGGAAAAAAATGCTTTATGGCTCGATTGTAAAAAAATACAAAGCATGCGGTAAAGGCGGGTGTAAATGTACCAGGGGAGACCTTCACGGTCCCTTTTACTACCTGACCTTCAAAGAAGATAAAAAAACCAAAATGATATTTTTAAGAAAGCATATATGGGAGAGAGCATTAAAGCTAAACAATAACTACAAAAAATGGAGAAAAATGCGAGCGGATATCTCAAAGATAAATGGTAAAATACTTGCACTTCTTGACGAGATTGAAAGGCAAAATACATTAAGTCTTGATAATATAGAGATGTCATGAGCCAGGATAATAATATATTCTGGAAACTGCATGAAAGAAATGACAAAAAAGTTGCAAAGGCAGTAAGAGAAGGAAACATCGATACAATTACAGGAACCGGCTGGGGATTCTTAGATAGATTCTTTTACTTTCTTTACAGCATAAGATTTTTTAAAATAACTGATATAAAAAGCTGCGGATACAAAAGAATAATGCCATGATACAAAAAAAGTTTTAGTCCAAACCCAATAAACTGTGTAATGGTAATATGCTGGGACAGAATAAAATATGGTCCAGGCCATGAAAAAATATTTGCCACAAGCCTTAGTGTTAACAGTCCACTTCAAATAGTGGATAACTACTGCCTAAGATCCCTTATTGAAAACAGTCTCTTTAGAGAACTTAAGCAGGGATGGAATCTTGCAAGTATTCCAATGAAGAAAAAAGCTGCAGTCATATCACACACTATACTTACTATTATTATGTATTCACTTAATGCCTGCTTTCAAACAGAACTTGGAAAAAAACTTACCAACAGAGGTATAAGAAGAATAAGAGATGAGGATATGAGTAGCATTCATAAACTTATTGTATTTTCAGGCAGCTATTTTGCAATATATGATGTGGAGGAATATGCACTTATTGTAAGAGCTCCACCTAAAATATTTTTTAGAATAGATCCCGATGAAGCTAAAAAAAGGCTGGGACTTAAAGATTAAAAAAGGCCTAGTCCTGGAAATTTGATATCTCCCGGAAGCTATCTTAAACTTACTTTTTAAACAATTTTGACTATACTTTAAATTTTTACCCTTGATACTGTCTTAAAAATTCAATCATTTTTAATTTACGGGATAATCTTGCCTGTAGGTAGCAGGGTCTCAGACTTTTATGGTGAAATTTCAACAATTATCCGGAAGTATATTGACAAAGGAAAGAAGAAATATTATTATATCTACTGTTACGAACAGTAGTATATTTAGAATAGTGTATTTATAGTATTAGTATTTTTTAATATTATAAATTAAAATAGAAATTATGAAACCAGTAAAAGGAAAATCTTTAGTTAAAGCTGTTATAGATGAAATAATTTATCAGATAGAGCAAGGTAATCTAAAACCTGGAGATAAATTAGATTCTCAAAGAGTTTTAACCAAAAAATTAAATGTTGGAATTGGTTGTGTTCGCGAAGCAATTCAATCGCTAAGTCTTGCTGGTATTGTTAATGTAAGGCCCGGTAAAGGTGTCTATATTAATAATATATCAATGGAATCTTTGTTAAACCCTACTCAAATAAATATCGCTTTATCATTTAAAAGTAAGAAAGATATTATGGATTTCTGTGATGCAAGAGAGGTAATAGAAATTGGAGCTATAAAATATATTATCAAGCATATAAAAGAGCAGGATATTCTGGAATTAGAAAAATTAATAAATGATATGTCAAAATTTATAGAAGAAAACAATACAGATTTATATAGAATATATGATTTTAAGTTTCACCATTTACTTATTAAAAGCGCAAATAATAAAACTTTAACCAACATGTACAAATTTCTTAGTGAGCTGTTGCTGGAATCATTTCAGCTAAAAAGCAGCAACAGTAAACATATTACTGAAAGAGGCAAAAAAGAACACCAAGAAATTCTTAAAGCAATAAAATCCAAAGATGAAAAGATGATAGATTTAACAATAAAAAAACATTTAGATAATTCCAGAATTCGTATTATTAAAGATTTGGATTAAATTTTGAAGACAATAGAAATAAAGGTACAGTTTTTAAATCAAGAAGTTTTTTCAATTTTTGGCGATGTAATAGGTTCGCGAGATAATAAACCAGATTTGGAAAATGCAAACTTTAATTATTGGCCCAATGTCAGTGATATAACTGTAACAAATGATATTGCACGTATATCTTTATTGGATATAAAAACTACTCGTCCATTTATCTGTAACAGTTTTGAAAAACATACGAATTGCAGTGAAGCTCTTATACCCCTGGAAGGCCAATCTATAGAAGTTTTTGGTCTGTCAAAAAAAAGTTCTGGAAATGATTACAATATAGATCTAAGCAGTATAAGAGCATTCATATTAGATGGTACCAAGGGAATCAATATTAAAAAAGGAGTTTGGCACTGGCTTCCTTTCCCAATTTCTCAAAGAGCACTTTTTGCTGTTATTTTTGAAAAAAATACACATATTAATGATATTCAAGTATTGGATTTAACGGAAAAGTATAATATTGAACTCAAATTAAATTTTTATTTAACTAAATAAAACGAAAGAAAATCTTTCAATGGATAAAAACCTCTTAATAAAACTATATTGCACAATGCTTAAAATAAGATTCTTTGAAGAGAAAATTATTGAAATTTTCAGAAAGGGTGAACTACCCGGGTGGCTGCATACATATATTGGCGAAGAAGCTGTCGCAACGGGTGTGTGCATAAATTTAACAGAGAAAGATTATATAACTTCCACTCACAGGGGGCATGGTCATTTTATTGCCAAAGGCGGAGATTTAAAAAAAATAGCTGCTGAATTATATGCAAAAAAAACAGGTTGCTGCAAAGGCAGGGGCGGATCAATGCATATAGCGGATATGTCCATTGGTGTATTGAGCGCAAACGGTATTGTTGGTGGAGGTATACCAATTGCAACCGGAGCAGCTTTTGGATGCGATACTCTTAAAGAAGATAGAATAGTCGTTTCATTCTTTGGTGATGGTGCTTCAGACGAGGGAGCTTTTCACGAATCACTTAATCTTGCTTCAATATGGAATCTTCCAATAATTTACCTTTGTGAAAATAATCTATATGCCATGTCAAATCCAATGAACAAACATATGAATATTGAAAACATTGCCGAAAGGGCAAAATCATATGGTATACCGGGAATTATTGTTGATGGTATGAACGTACTGGAAGTTTATGAAAAAATGCATAAGGTAGTGGATGATGTAAGAAATGGTAAAGGGCCTGTGCTGGTAGAAGCAAAAACCTACAGGCTTTGCGGTCATGCAGATGGTGACGTTGAAGCATACAGAACAAGTGAAGAGGTATGTGCCTGGGCGGAAAAAGACCCAATAATAACATTAGAAACTAAAATGCTTAAAGAAGAAATTTTTAAAAAGGAAGATATTGATAAAATTAAAAAAAATGTATCAGTTGAGATAGAACAGGCTATAGATTTTGCAAGGAAAAGCCCTGAACCTTTAAAAGAAGAATCAATGGATTATATATTTAGTTAATATAATTTTACTTTCTATTAAATACAAAAATGAGAGAGATAACGTACCGGGAAGCAATAAAGGAAGCCTTAAAAGAAGAGATGACCAAAGATGCCAGAGTAATAGTCTTTGGTGAAGACATCACTGACTGGGGTGGCAGTTTTGCAATTACTGCCGGGCTTTCCAAAAAGTTTATAGAAGGCAGAATCAGAAATACTCCAATTTCTGAGGCAATAATTGCAGGTCTTGCAGCAGGATCGGCTATGGTAGGAATGCGTCCTGTCGCAGAGATAATGTTCAATGATTTTTTACTTCTTGCCGGAGATCAAATAGTTAACCAGATAGCCAAATTAAGGTATATGACAGGCGGACAGGTAGAATTACCTGTTGTTATAAGAACTGCGATGGGTGGCGGCAATTCTCAAGCAGCTCATCATTCACAGAGCTTAATAGGTATGTTTACAAATGTTCCCGGACTAAAAATAGTATGCCCGTCTACACCATATGATGCAAAAGGAATATTAAAATCTGCAATTAAAGATAATAACCCTGTCATGGTTTTTGAACATATAATGCTTTACAACATAAAGGGTGAAGTTCCTGAGCAGGAATACTATTTACCTTTAGGAAAAGCTGATATAAAAAGAAATGGCAAAGACATAACAGTAGTTGCAATATCGGAAATGGTAAAAAAGAGTCTAAGTGCAGCAACAAGAATGGAAAAAGAAGGTATTGATATTGAGGTAATTGATCCGATTTCATTGGTTCCGCTGGATATTGAAACTATTATTGAATCAGTTAAAAAAACCGGAAAATTAATAGTTGCATATAATGGCCCCATTTATAACGGTGCAGGTACTGAAATAGTTGCAAGAGTAGTTGAACAAGCCTTTGATTATCTTGACAGTCCAATTTACAGAGTTGCTGAAAAAATGAGCCCAATACCGTTTTCACCGGTTTTAGAAAAAGATATTTTTCCCCAGGAAGAAGATATAATTTCGGTCGTTAAAAAAATTATATAAAGATTAAAGAAAAAAAGAATTGTAGTTAATCAAATTATACGAATCATTAATGAAAAGGTAATTGCCATGCTGAACATAACTGCACAAAAAGAAATAAAACAAAAAGCTTTACAGTTATTTGAAAAAGCAAAAATACCGCTTACTGATAGGGAGAAAAAAGAAGAACTGAAAATAATAGAATGTGGAGACAGAAATTTTTATGAAATTGGGCTTCTAATCCTTACTTTTATCAATACTGATTTTTATGGTGGCAGATACATCATATTTTTACCAAATCAGTTTTGCCCCTTGCATGTTCAAAAACCAT